>DATDOR010000167.1:0-3422 GCA_035293165.1 Anaerolineales bacterium
GAACGGCTGGAAGAGTCAGGCCTTGACGGGGTGCTGTACGAAGATGTGAATGACCCGCACGGACTCGGTCTGCTGACCTTTAGCGAAAATCCGGACGATTTTCTGACTCTGGTCAGACCGCTACTGCGATCCCATCCCTTCGCGGACCTGCGTCAGAAACCCGAATACACCATGCTGGGTCGGACATATTCCATCGGGTACGAGAATGATCTCGAACGGGTGTTGATCACGCGCCCCATCGAGCGCGTGACCGATCCAGAGCTGCGATGGGTGGTATGGTATCCGGTGCGGCGCGGGGGCTCGTTCGAGCAGCTTTCCGCCGATGAGCAACGCACGATTTTGATGGAACACGGCGGAATCGGGCGCGCGTATGGGGAGGCCGATCTGGCTTACGACATCCGTCTAGCCTGTTTTGGGCTGGATAAAAACGATAACGATTTTGTGATCGGCCTGCTGGGGCACGATCTGCATCCGGTTTCGGTCCTCGTCGAACGGATGCGAAAGACGAAACAGACTTCACAGTATTTGACGAATTTGGGGCCGTTTTTTGTGGGAAGGGTAGCATGGCAGAAGAAATAAAAGAGCCTATCTCGCGTTTCCTCCGCGCGTGCCGCCGCTTGCCGGTGGACACCACCCCAATCTGGTTGATGCGCCAGGCCGGACGCTACATGGCCGAATACCGCGCTCTGCGCGAAAAATATTCCATGCTGGAGATGATCCAGCACGCGGAACTTGCCACGGAAGTGACCTTACAACCCATCCGCGCGTTCGATCTGGACGCAGCGATCATCTTCGCGGATATTCTCCCGCCCCTGATCGGGATGGGCCTCCAACTGGAGTTCGTTAAAGGCGAGGGGCCAGTGATTCATAACCCGATCAGTTCAACCTATGATGTAGATATGTTGGCGACACCCCCCGCCGAATTCCATCTCGCGCCCACGCTGGAGGCGATCAAACTGGTGGTGGCCGAGCTGACGCCGAAGGGCATTCCCCTGATCGGGTTTGCCGGCGCGCCGTTCACGCTGGCCTCTTACGCCATCGAGGGTGGCGGATCAAAGGATTATGCCAAAACCAAAGCCTTGATGTACGCGGAACCCGCCGCGTGGAAACGGTTGATGGACAAACTCGTCACTGTGCAAGCTGATTACCTACTCAAACAGATAGAGGCCGGCGCGGCAGCGCTACAAGTGTTCGATTCGTGGGCCGGGCTTGCGGTGGGGAAAGAAGATTATTTGCGGTATGTAGCTCCGTATAACACCCGGCTCTTCGGCCTACTCAAACGGGCAGACGTCCCGGTGATCAACTTTAGCACGGGCACTTTCCCTTATCTGGAAGACGTGGCGGCGTGCGGTGGGGATGTGATCGGCATAGATTTTCGGATGCCGCTCGGCGCGGCGTGGGCAAAGATCGGGCCGGAGCGCGCCATCCAGGGGAATCTCGATCCGATGACGCTGCTCGCTCCCTGGCGGGAACTGCAATATCACATAGATCGGGTGCTGTACGAAGCCTGTGGCCGCCTCGGGCACATCTTCAACCTCGGGCACGGTTTGCACAGAACCACGACAGTAGAAAATGTGAAGCGGTTGGTGGATTATGTGCATGAGAGAGGTGGACAGGTAGACCAGGTAGACAGGTAAACCGGGTAGACACGGGTGGGTGTTTACCTCCTGTCTACCTTCAAATGGAGCATAACATGATCCATCTCACTGGTATTCTCATCATGGCCTACGGCGGGCCGAACTCCCTAGAGGAAATTCCCGGGTATCTGGCCGACATTCGTAGCGGGAGGCCAACGCCTCCTGCTGTGCTGGAGGAAATTACAAACAATTACCGGCAGATTGGTGGAAAATCACCTTTACTCGAACTGACCCGCCAGCAGATGGAGGCGATTTCCTCACACTTTGACCCCGCGCTGTTCCGGTTTTATATCGGGATGCGGCACTGGTCGCCCTGGATCGAAGAAACTGTGCGAGACATGATCGAGGACGGGATCACGCGGGCGGTTAGCGTCGTGATGGCCCCGCATTACAGTAAACTGAGCATCGCCAAATATCAAGAAAAGATCGCCGCCGGACTGGAGATGTACCGGGGGCAGATTACGTTTGCCCACGTGGAAAATTACCACACCGCGCCGGGGTTGATCCAGGCCCTGGCAAACCGCGTCTTTGAGGGGGTGAACCGCTGGCCGGAAGCGGAACGGGAAGGCGTCCATGTCATGTTCAGCGCGCATAGCCTTCCGGAGCGTATTCTCAAAATGGGTGATCCCTACGACGCGCAGGTGCGCGAAACCGCTTGCCTGGTTGCGGAACAAGCCAGGCTGCCAACCGAACGCTGGTCGTGGAGCTACCAGTCCGCCGGGCGCAGTCCCGAACCCTGGCTGGGGCCGCAGATTCAAGATCATTTGGTGGAACTGGCCGGGTGCGGGATCAAAAACGTGGTCAGCATCCCGGTCGGGTTTGTATGTGATCACGTAGAAATTATGTACGACATTGACATTTTGGCGCAGGAGGTGGCGCGGAAATACGGGATGCGATTGGAGCGCCCGCCCGCGCTGAATACCGATCCGCTGTTTATTGAGGCGGTTGTTGAGGCAATCAATTTACAGTTACACGCTGATGGGCGGACAAATCCTAAGAGGGGTTGATAGTGAAAACGTAATTGCGTGTTGCATACTAAATTGGGGGGATGGCGCACACTTTCCGGGAAGAAAATTGCATTGGCTAATTCACTTGGTTGTAACCCCCTTATTTTAGCACAGCAAGGCGTTACCTTGAAACTGCAATGGGATGCCCTGAGAATAACTAAGCCACACCGCGTACCTGTTCCAATTCTGCTGCAATTTGCCGCATACTGCTCATTCGCTGACCTCTTTCTTTGACAAGCATTTGTCCGAGGAGCGTGGCGATTGGGGCAGGGGTATCAGGACGGGACTGTTTTATATCGGGGACAGGATGGGTGAGAATGGTCATCAGCGTTGCCATCCAGTTTTCTGCGGCAAAAGGGTTGTGCCCGGCGAGCATTTCAAACAACATGACACCAAACGACCAGACATCACTGCGGGTATCGAGTTCATCTCCCATACACCCTTCAGGGCTAAGATAAGCGGTCGTCCCCAAAACCACCCCCGGCTGGGTCAGCCTGGAATCTCGATTAGGCCGGTAGGCAATGCCAAAATCGGTCAGGCGGGGGGTTCCATTACCAGCGAGCAAAACGTTTTCCGGCTTCAGGTCGCGGTGGACGATGTTCAGATGATGCGCGCGGACAAGGGCATCCGCAATTTCCAGGGCAATTGAGATAACACGGTGAAGGGGGAGTTGTGGCTGTTGGTCCATAAAAGCCCGCAACGTCCCTCCCGGCACATATTCCATAACAATCAGGTAGTGCCCGTTTTCGCGCTGGGCGGCCAACATTTTGACGATATT
>DATDOR010000168.1:0-7999 GCA_035293165.1 Anaerolineales bacterium
AACGCCATTCCTGTCCTGAAATCGCTCACCCACCTCCCTATCATCCTCGACCCCAGTCACAGCACCGGCAAAGCCCAATACGTTCAGGCCATTGCTCAGGCCGGGATCGCCGCAGGCGCAGACGGCCTCATCGTCGAAGTCCACCCTGATCCCGAAAAAGCCGCTTCCGACGGCGCACAATCCCTTCGACCCGAAGCCTTCGCTGAAATGGTCAAACGGGTAAAAGCCATTGCTCTTGCTATTGGGCGGGATGTCGCCGTCAGCAAATCCCAACCCCAGCTGGTCGCAGCTAGCAGATCTTGATGAATCGCGCACTTTTCATACACCTTGCACAAATAAAATACCGATTCCCTATACAAAATGCACAATAGACACAAAGTCCTCCTTGATATACACTTTACCCAACTATGATGACTTCATTTTCCCTGATTTCCGTTGTCCTCCTGATTAGCCTTCTGGTCATCCTGATTAGCAAGGATCAATACGCCTGGGCAGCGGAAGAAGTGTAACCAAATCCGCAAAATTTTCTAAAAGCTGCCCTACCAGAGGCAGCTTTTTTTTACCTAATGTCGCCCACGATCTTGATTACCATCCTCCTTACCATCGTCCTTCTAGTCGTCCTGATTAGCAAGGACAATGACGCGTGGGCAGCGGTTGAAGTGTAAGTCACGATACACCGCACAAGCACATCACAGGGCTGCCCAACAAAGGTAGCCCTTTTTGTTTCTGAAAACGTACACAGAAAACACAGAAACCCACACAAAAAATACAAAAAACTCTGTGCCTCCTCTGTGCCCTCTGTGTACCATCAAAAACTCCAGGAAGGAACCATGCGTTCTGATCAAATCAAAAAAGGCTTTGAACGTGCCCCTCATCGTGCCCTCCTCCGTGCCACCGGAGTCCGGGACGAGGACTTCGGCAAACCCTTCATCGCCATCGTCAACTCCTACGTAGACATCATCCCCGGCCACGTCCACCTGCAAGAGTTCGGGCGGCTGGTCAAAGAAGCCGTGCGCGCGGCGGGCGGCGTCCCCTTCGAATTCAACACCATCGGCGTGGACGACGGCATCGCGATGGGTCACCAGGGAATGAAATTCTCCCTCCCTTCCCGCGAACTGATTGCAGACAGCGTCGAAACCATGATCCGGGCGCACTGCTTCGACGGCATGGTCTGCATCCCCAACTGCGACAAAATCGTCCCCGGCATGATCATGGGCGCGATCCGCGTGGACATCCCATCCATCTTCGTTTCCGGTGGCGCGATGGCCGCAGGCAAAACCCCCGACGGCCAGATCGTAGACCTGATCTCTGTCTTTGAAGGCGTCGGCGCGTACCAGGCCGGAAAAATTGATGCCCAGCGACTTACCATGCTCGAAAAGTTTGCCTGTCCGACCTGTGGTTCGTGTTCCGGCATGTTCACCGCCAACTCGATGAATTGTCTAATGGAAGTTCTTGGGTTGGCGTTGCCTTTTAATGGGTCAGCACTCGCCAAATCCGAAGAGCGTGAGACACTCGCCCGTACCGCCGCTGCTCAAATCATGAATCTGATCGAGCAGGACATCACCCCCCGCCAGCTCGTCACCCCTGAAGCGATTGACGATGCTTTCGCCCTCGACATGGCGATGGGCGGCTCTACCAACACCGTCCTCCACACCCTCGCCTTCACCCATGAGGCCGGGATCGAATACCCCCTCGAACGCATCAACAAAGTCGCCGATAAAGTCCCACACCTGTGCAAAGTCAGCCCGGCGGGACAATGGCATATGGAAGATGTCCATCGCGCCGGTGGAATCCCCGCTATCCTGAACGAGATCGCCGTTGATGGCAATACGCTCCACCTCGATCGCATTACCGTCACCGGGAAAACCATGCGCGAGAACATTGCCGGGAAGGTCAACCACGACCCGAACGTGATCCGCACTCGCGCGACCGCCCACAGCCCTGTCGGGGGGTTGGCCGTCCTCTTCGGGAATCTCGCCCCAGACGGCGCAATTGTAAAAACCGGCGGCGTCTCTCCGGCGATGATGCACCACACCGGCCCCGCCCGTATCTACGAAAGCCAGGACGACGCCATGCGCGGCATCCTCAACCGTGAAGTCCAGGAAGGCGAAGTGGTCGTCATCCGCTACGAAGGCCCTCGTGGCGGCCCGGGGATGCAGGAAATGCTCTCCCCCACCTCCGCCATCATGGGCATGGGCTTGGGCGAAAAAGTCGCCCTCATCACCGACGGGCGCTTTTCCGGTGGCACGCGTGGTGCGTGCATCGGCCATATCAGCCCCGAAGCCGCCGCCCGCGGCCCCATCGCCGCCCTGCAAGAAGGCGACATCATCGAAATTGACCTCGTCGCCCGCACTCTCAACGTGCAACTATCTGACGAAGAAATCCAATCCCGCCTCGCCGCCCTCTCCCCCTTTGTGTCCAAAATCGAAAGCAAATGGCTGCAACGCTATTCGCGGATGGTGACGAGCGCGAGCACTGGAGCGGTGCTGGTTTGATATTCGATACTGGATATTCGATATTACCCAATCTCAAATATCCAATACCCATTTACCAAGAAGGAGAATTCTTATGCCACAACTCACCGGAGCCGAAATTCTTTGGGAATGTCTCGTCCGCGAAGGGGTCGAAGTCGTCTTCGGCTATCCTGGCGGCGCGATTATGCCCGTTTACGATGCGATGCTCGACTATCCCATTCACCACGTTCTCGTCCGCCATGAACAGGGCGCGGCCCACATGGCCGATGGATACGCCCGATCCACTGGCAGAGTCGGGGTCGCAATGGCCACCTCTGGCCCGGGCGCGACCAACCTCGTCACCGGGATCGCCACCGCGATGATGGACTCCATCCCCATCGTTTGCATCACCGGGCAGGTTCCCGCTCACCTGATCGGTGGCGATGCCTTTCAGGAAACGGACGTCACCGGCGTCACTCAACCGATTACCAAACATAATTATCTCGTTACCAGCGCAGATGAAGTGGCCGAAGTCGTCCGGGAAGCGTTTTACATTGCCCGAAGCGGACGTCCTGGCCCAGTCTTGATTGATATCTGCAAAAATGCTCAAATTGAGAAAACAGAGTTTGAATACCCTGATGACCCGGAACTTCCCGGTTATTGTCCACCTCAGCATGCCCCGGTTACGGACTTGAAAAAAGCCGCCGGACTGATCGCTGAAGCCAAACGCCCGGTCATCCTCGCGGGGCATGGTGTCCTGAAATCTGGCGCAATGGACGAACTCAAACTCTTCGCCGAGAAGACCCAAACCCCAGTCGCCCTGACCCTGCTCGGGCTGGGTTCCCTTCCCGCCTCCCATCCCCTCAGCCTCGGGATGATGGGCATGCACGGGGAAGCGTACGCCAATAACGCCATCCAGGAGGCGGATTTGCTGCTCGCCTTCGGGATGCGGTTCGATGACCGGGTCACAGGCAACCTGCGGACGTATGCTCCTCGCGCCCGCAAAATCCACATCGAAATTGACCCCTCCGAAATCCACAAAAACGTTCACGTGGACGTTCCCCTCGTTGGCGACCTGAAGACCGTCCTGGGTGACCTGACCCCGATGGTTCAACCCGCCGATCACGAAGAATGGCTCGATCAGATCGCCGAGTGGAAAGCGGACACCGAAGCCCGCGACATCATGGCTTGGGCGGATGATGGAAAACTGTATGCCTCGCACGTTATCCGGGACATCTGGAAACATACGGAAGGAGATGCACTCGTCACGACCGATGTGGGTCAACACCAGATGTGGGCGGCGCAATACTACAAACTCGAACAGCCTTACCGCTTCCTGACTTCCGGCGGCGCGGGCACGATGGGCTTTGGGATGCCTGCTGCCATCGGTGCATGGTTCGGTCATAAAGACCGGGAAGTGTGGGCCCTCGTTGGGGACGGTGGTTTCCAAATGACTCAGGCTGAATTGGCCACGGCGGTCAACGAAGGCGCGAACGTCAAAGTGTGTATCCTGAACAACAGTTACCTCGGCATGGTACGCCAGTGGCAGGAATTTTTCTTCAAGAAACGCTACTCTGCCGTCTACATGCGGAACCCCAACTTCGTCAAACTTGCCGAAGCCTACAGCATCCCTGCCCGGCGTGTCGAAACCCCCGACGAAATTGCAGATGCGATGGACTTCGCCAAAAACACACCCGGCCCCGTCTTGATCGAATTTGTTGTCGAACAAGAAGACGCCGTATACCCCATGGTTCCCGCCGGAGCCGATCTGGATGCCATGATCCGGCGGCCTGTGCGGAAACAACGTGAAGCTGTTGCAGGAGACTAAAGAACTGAGATTAGAGAGTGGAGATTGCGAATCTCCACTCTCTAATCTCCACTCTCTAAGGAAAAGAAAATGCGTCAAACACTTATCGCCAAAGTCGAAAATAAACCCGGTGTCCTGAACCGAGTCGCCTCCCTCTTCCGCCGCCGGAATTTTAACATTGATTCCCTCAACGTCGGTCAAACCGAGAATCCCAAAATCTCCCGCATGACCATCGTCGTGGACAGTAAAGATACCGAAGCACGCAAAGTCGAAGCCAACCTGTACAAACTCGTCAACGTTGTGGATGTGCAGGATGTGACCGGACAGGCCGTCTTGCTCCGCGAACTGGCATTGGTCAAGGTGAAGGCCAAAAACGGCCAACGCGCGGAAATTGCCAACCTCGCCAACATCTTTGGCGCGAAGATCATTGATGTTGCAGAAGCATGCGTCGTCGTCCAAATCGCTTCTGGTGAAGAGAAAGTCAATAGCCTCGTCGAACTGCTTCGCCCATTCGGTATCGTCGAACTCGTCCGCACCGGCCACGTCGCCATGATGCGTGGCAGCACTGAAGGTGTGCGCCACACACCGGGTGCGGGCGTCAATGGAAGCGCAAAATCCACGAATGGATACCATTCCTAAAATCAAAAATCGAAGATCGACTCTCAAAGGATCTTCGATTTTTTATCTTCAATCATTCCAAGGAAACTTTATGGCCACCATCTTCTACGACAAGGATGCAAATCCTGAACTCATTAAAACCAAGAAAGTCGCTATTATCGGCTTTGGTTCGCAAGGGCACGCCCACTCGCTTAACCTTCAGAATAGTGGTGTGGATGTCACCGTCGGCTTGCGACCGGGCAGCAAATCCTGGTCGAAAGCGGAAGCAGCAGGCTTGAAAGTCGCCTCCGTCGCGGATGCGGCTCAGTGGGCGGATGTGATCACGATGCTCGCCCCGGATACCAGTCAGCCCCAAATCTATGTAGAATCGGTCGAACCCTACCTTTCCGAAGGCAAAACCCTCATGTTTGCACACGGCTTCAACATCCGCTACGGGACAATCACCCCACCTGCGAAAGTGGATGTTAGCATGGTCGCTCCCAAAGCCCCCGGCCATCGGGTTCGCGAAACCTACACCGAAGGCGGCGGAACCCCTTGCCTGATCGCCGTTCACCAGGATGCCAGTGGCCACGCGCAGGAATTCGCCATCGCCTACGCGTACGGGATCGGCTGTACTCGCGCGGGCGCGCTGATTACCACCTTCGCTGAAGAAACGGAAACCGACCTGTTCGGTGAACAATCTGTCCTCTGTGGTGGCGTCTCCGAACTCGTCAAAGCCGCCTTTGAGACCCTCGTCGAAGCCGGATACCAGCCCGAACTCGCCTACTTTGAGACCATGCACGAACTCAAACTCATCGTTGACCTGTTCTACCGGGGCGGCCTGAACTACATGCGCTATTCCGTCTCCGACACCGCCGAACACGGCGATTACGTCTCCGGCAAGCGGTTGATCACCGAAGAGACGAAGCACGAAATGTCCCAAATTCTGAAAGACATCCAGGACGGCACCTACGCCAAAAATTGGATCGAAGAAAACAAAAATGGCCGCCCCTGGTTCAACGAAGAGCGCAAACGCCAACAGAACCACCCCATCGAAAAAGTCGGAGCAGAACTGCGGGCGATGATGCCGTTTTTGAATCCGGTGACGATTAAGCCGGGTGAATAGGTGATCCAGTGTCACGTGTCAGGTATCCCATTTTCAACCTGACACCTCACACCTGATCCCTGACACCCTGTACCTGACACAGGAAAATTCATGAACCCAAACTACATCCGCATCTTCGACACCACCCTTCGCGACGGCGAGCAATCCCCCGGCGCGAGCATGACTTCCACCGAAAAGTTGGAGCTTGCCCGTGCGCTGGCACGAATGGGCGTGGATGTGATCGAGGCCGGGTTCCCTGCCGCGTCGCCGGATGATCTGGAAGGGGTACGGCAAATCTCCCGCGAAGTCGGCAATGTCCCCGGCCGGGATGGTGATCTGCCCCCGATCATCTGCGGGCTCGCACGCGCTCACCGGGGAGACATTGACCGGGCGTGGGAAGCGATTCAATACGCTACCCGTCCGCGCATCCACACCTTCCTTGCCACTTCCCCCATCCACATGAAGCACAAACTCCAGATGGACCCCGAAGAAGTCATCGAACGGGCGGCGGAGATGGTGGCTTATGCGCGGGCGTTCTGCGCCGACGTGGAATTTTCCCCCGAAGACGCTGGACGCAGTGATCCTGAATTTCTCTACCTCATCCTGGGCGAAGCGATCAAAGCCGGGGCTACCACCCTCAACATCCCGGACACGGTCGGCTACACGACCCCGGACGAGTTCTACCGGCTGATTGATGGGATCATGAAAAACACACCCGGCATCGAAAACGCCATCGTCTCCGTTCACTGCCACAACGATCTGGGTCTGGCAACGGCAAACACCTTGGCCGGACTGCGAGCCGGTGCGCGACAGGCAGAAGTGACCATCAATGGCATTGGCGAACGGGCTGGGAATACCTCTTTGGAAGAAGTAGTCATGGCCCTGCATACCCGCCGCCCGATCTTTGGCCTGGAAACAGGCATTGACACCACCCACATCACCCGCGTCAGCAGGATGGTTTCCAACTACACCAGCATCCCCGTCCAACCGAACAAGGCGATTGTCGGCGCGAATGCGTTCGCCCACGAAGCTGGCATCCACCAGGATGGGATGCTCAAACACGAAAGCACTTACGAGATCATGCGCCCCGAAACAGTGGGGTTGAATAAATCGTCGCTCGTTCTCGGTAAACATTCCGGGCGGCACGCGCTCAAAGTGCGGCTGGCCGAGATGGGGTATGACCTCGAACAGCCTGATCTCGACACGGCATTTGAACGGTTTAAAGACCTGGCCGATAAGAAAAAAGTCGTCACCGAAGCTGACCTCGAAGCGTTAATGACCGATCAGCTTTACCAACCGCGCGAGATTTTCACCCTCGATGGCCTGCAAGTAACCTGCGGCACGATGGGGATGCCCACCGCTACTGTGCGCCTGACCGGCCCCGATGGGAAGATGCATGTCCAGGCTGCCATCGGCACCGGTCCGGTGGACGCCGCGTACAAAGCGATTGACCAGATCGTCCAAGTTAATGGCACGCTGTTAGAATACTCTGTCCGCTCTGTGACCGAAGGTATTGACGCCATCGGCGAAGTGTCCGTCCGCGTGCAGGCCGACAACGGCGATGTCCACAAACGCACCTCCCCACAAAGCGGCCAACAGCAAGCCCGCACCTTCGGCGGTCACGGCGCAGAAACCGACATCATCGTCGCCAGTGCAAAAGCCTACCTGGCGGCGGTGAACAAATTATTGGTTGCAACTGGCAGGTACACAGAGAGCACAGAGTAGGCATAGAGCAGAGAATTGTATTCTTTTTGTGTTGAAACGCATTATCCCCTAACCCGTTGAAACGGGTTTCATGTATCAGGTACCGGTTTCAACCGGTGCGGGTAGATACACAGAAAATCTGCAAAAAAATCTGTGTCCCTCTGTATTTCTGTGTCTTCTGTGTACAAACAAAAAAACTATGACCACGACACCCAAAACCCTTTTCGACAAAATCTGGGGCTCCCACATCGTCCTGAACGATGAAGGCGCACCCGCCGTCATCTACGTTGACCTCCACCTCGTCCACGAAGTGACCTCGCCCCAGGCGTTTAC
>DATDOR010000169.1:0-2714 GCA_035293165.1 Anaerolineales bacterium
CACTGCCCCGCGGCCGCTACTACGACTGTTTCAATGATGCGGGATTTTTCGTCTGGAGTCAGGTGGGGGCCTTCGCCGGTGTCTACATTGACTGCGAGCGCGACGGGACCTTGTTCCACCAGCCACTTCACATAATGGCGCATTTGTTGAAGGTCGATATCGCCGTCTGGTTTCATGGGGGTGACGATGGCAGGGATGATGCCGTTCAGGTTGACTGTGTGCATAAATGACCTCTTGAAGGGCTGATCGTTCGTTTTTCGGCAGCGGCCTGGTAAATGGCCAGGACAATCGCCAGCACTTGCCGGGCGTCGTAACCGTTTGTTGGGGCGGGTTTATTTTGTTGAATCGCGCTCACAAAGGCTTCGATAGCTTCGGCATATACCGCGACCGGGAGATAAGGGAGAGTCGTCCATACCCCGGCGGGGATGGCCGCGCCAAGGCGAACCTCTTCCCACCCCCGTCGCAGGTACACCCTCAATGCGCCGTTCCCGTAGGCATCGGGCACTTTCAACTGCCCTCCCATGCCGATGATGTCAAAATGTTCGTCGCCCCCGCCCTGGGCGCCGGGGGCATGGGCCATAGCAAAAATACTGCCGATTGCGCCGTTATCAAAACTGAGTGAAACCGATGCGATATCTTCGACTTCTACGGAAGCGGTCAGGGTTCCCAATTGGGCGCTGACGCTGGCGACTTCCAGACCGGTCAAGTAGCGGAGTGCGTCGAGTTGGTGGCTGGTGTTCATCAGCACGACGCCGCCCCCCGCCCGAGCCTTTTGCCCCCGCCAGGGGCTGGTCGAGCGTCCGGTGTACCCCTCACCCCAGTAGGTGAGAGGTTTATCAATCAAGGTTTGAATCCGCACCCCGATCACCTTGCCCAATGCCCCGGCTTGAATCAACTGGCGGGCCTGGGTGTAAGGTTGGGTGTGCCGGAGCTCATAAAAAACGGCCAGCTTTCGCCCTTTTTGCTCCGATAAGGCGATCAACTCGTCCGCCTGCGCCAGTGTGAGCGCCATCGGCTTCTCGACGAGCGCGTGTTTTCCGGCCAGGAGGGAGGCGCGGGCGAGAGGATAAAGCTGGTCATGCGGCACAGCGATGTAGACCGCATTAATTTCATTGTCACGGAGCAACTCGTCTAAATCGGTGGCCGATGGGATGTTGTATTTCTTACCCAGATCTTGGGCCAGTTGAGAGTCGAGATCGAAAACCTGACCCAATTGAGCGTTGGCGGAATCAGCGATGGCAGCGCAAACCGGCAAGGCCGCGCCGCCACAACCGATGATGCCAAACCGGATTCTCATGACGCAACTCCCATGATCAGGGACGCGTCAGGCCATGCGGGCGATAACGCTTCACCGTCCAGCCGTCCGATGTAAAACGGGTCGGTGTGGTACGTTTGGGTTTTCGTGGTGAACGCGGCAGCAAATTGGTTGGCCTTGAGAGTTTCTGGTAGTGCCTCGCTCAACCCACCGTAGGGATAGGCAAACGCCCACGGGCCGGGTTCGATGGTTTGTAAATGGGTGGCAGAGGCTTTGATTTCAGCCACCTGAACATCGGATGAAACCCAATCCAACCAGGGGTGGCTATGGCTGTGCCCGCCAAAGTACATCCCCGCCGCCGACATTTCGGCGATTTGTGTGGGGGTCAGGTAATAATTCCTGGTGGTTTCCACCTCGGAACCTATCGTTTCTTCAAATAAACCGCTAAGGATTGGCTCTGCTTCGATGGACAATTCCCGCTGCAATATCGCCTTGAATACATCCAGGTCAGCATATTGGGTGCGATATTTTTCCTCTGCCTGATGATATGGAATACGTTGTTCAGCGGTCAAACGAAGCCAGATTTCTTCACGGAGGATATTCAAGCCAAGTTTTGCCAACAGGAAATGGATTTTGTGGCCGAGGGCCAGGCGTTCTTCGGACGTCCGGGCGAGGGCGAAAAACAAGCCGGAAAGGCCGCGTGCTTGTAAGGCCGGGTAAACATTAAGGTAATGGTCACACACCCCATCATCAAACGTAAGCAAACATGCGGCTGGTGAGAGGGGTTCATCTTCCAAAAGAAATTGACGCAGCGCGGGCCAGGCAATGAGGGTATACCGGTGCATCAGGTGATCGAGTTGAGTCTCGAAAATTTGCCGGGGCAGGCCAGGAATTCCCGAACCTGCCTCCGCAGCATCGCCCGGATCGCGGACATAGTGGTACATCATCACCGTCAAGTTAAATGGCTTCATCCGTTCACCCGAAAATCCACCAGGGTGCGTTCATTGCGACACGCCCAGGTTTGCACCAATTCAGCAGAGATGCCATTCTCCGTACAGTTTTTGGTCACGTCTTCCCAGATTCCAGCCAACGTCTTTGCTTCGACGCGGCGGATGGGCAGTTCCAACCAGCCGGAAAACGTAAGGCCTGTGTTCGTAGTCACCGATACCCCACCACTCAATTTGCGTTTTAAGCGCAACGTGCCAGGGGCCGAGAGTTCAATCAGATCGGCCACGCGTGTCAGGTTTATTCCGCAAAGTTCATGTGTCTGCGGATTCATTCGTACACAACGCAAGTCATTGCCTTGAATTTCCAGCCCGCCGATATTCATTTGGAAACATTTCTCAAAACCCAGCGCGGCGTAGAGCTGCTCCCCGTCCGGCAGAGCCACGTGAAAATTGCTGGATGAGTCGACGCTTATGGAAATGCCTTCAAATACCTGGGAGGGGTCAAATGGGCT
>DATDOR010000170.1:0-6239 GCA_035293165.1 Anaerolineales bacterium
CTTCCACTCCCGTTCCACCCTCACCACCCCCCACGGAACCTACACCATTTACCGCCTCGACGCCCTTGAAAAAGCAGGATTGACGAAACTGAACAATGGCGGACTCGCCACACTCCCCTTTTCCATCCGCATCCTGCTCGAACAAGCCCTCCGCCAGTTGGACGGGGAAGCGATTACCGAACAACACGTCCGCGACCTCGCGGGGTGGGATGCTACCGCGACCGAACGCCCTTCTGTCCCGTTCAAACCTGCCCGTGTGGTCATGCAGGACTTCACCGGTGTGCCTGCTGTCGTGGATTTGGCCGCGATGCGCTCTGCCGTTGCCCGGTTGGGCGGCGATCCGAAAAAGGTCAACCCGCTCGTTCCGGTAGACCTGGTCATTGACCACTCCGTCCAGGTGGATTTCTTCGCCAGCCCGGACGCCCTCATGCGGAACGCCGAACTCGAATTCGAGCGCAACCGCGAGCGGTACGAGTTCCTGCACTGGGGGAAAAACGCCTTCGACAATTTTCGCGTCGTACCCCCCGCGACCGGCATCGTCCACCAGGTCAACCTGGAATACCTGGCCAAAGTCGTGATGACCAAAACGACAGATGGCGAAACCGTCGCTTTCCCGGACACGCTCGTCGGCACGGACTCCCACACGACCATGATCAACGGCCTGGGCGTGTTGGGCTGGGGCGTCGGCGGGATTGAGGCCGAAGCCGCCGTCGTCGGCGTGCCGATTGACATGCTCGCCCCGGACGTGATCGGCTTCAAACTATACGGACAATTGCCCGAAGGTGTCACCGCGACCGATCTGGTTCTGACCGTCACCCAAATGCTTCGCAAACGGGGCGTGGTCGAGAAGTTCGTCGAATTTTTCGGCCCAGGCCTGAGCACGATGTCCCTCCCCGACCGTGCTACCATCGCCAACATGTCCCCTGAATACGGCGCCACGATGGGCTTTTTCCCGGTGGACGACGAAACGCTCCGCTACCTGCGCCTGACCGGCCGCTCCGAAGCCCAAGTCGCCCTCGTGGAAGCCTATTGTAAGGAACAAGGCCTCTTCCACACCGCGAACACCCCCGATCCCATCTTTACCGACATCCTCGAACTGGATATGGGCACCGTCGTCCCGTCCCTCGCGGGGCCGAAGCTTCCCCACATCCGCGTCCCCCTGAGTGAGATGCGCGAAAAGTTTCAGGACGCGCTCACCACGCCCAAGAGCCAGCGCGGCTTTGAGTTGAGCGGCGACGCGCTTAATAAATCTGCCACGCTTGGCACGAACGGCTCCAGCGTGGAAATGAAACACGGCTCCGTCATCATCGCCGCTATCACCTCCTGCACCAACACCTCCAACCCATCCGTCATGCTCGGCGCAGGATTGGTGGCAAAAAAGGCAGTGGAAAAAGGGCTGAAAGTCAAACCCTACGTCAAAACCAGCCTTGCCCCTGGATCGCAAGTGGTGACCGAATATCTCGAACATGCCGGGTTGGTCGAACCACTTGCCCAACTGGGGTTCAACGTCGTCGGGTACGGGTGTACCACCTGTATCGGCAACTCCGGCCCGCTTCCGGCAGATGTCGTACAGGCCATCCAGGGTGCGGATCTCGTCTCCGCCGCGGTGCTGTCCGGGAACCGGAACTTTGAAGGGCGCATTCACCCGTATTCGCTGGCGAACTATCTGGCCTCGCCGCCCCTCGTGGTCGCGTTTGCCCTGGCCGGGACAGTGGACATCAACCTGGACACGGAACCCCTCGGGGCCGGGAAAGATGGCGAACCGGTCTATCTCCGCGACATCTGGCCTTCTCCCGAAGAAATTCGCGCAGCCATCTCTGAGTCCGTTCGTCCCGAAATGTTCGTCGAAAAATATGGCAATGTGTTTGATGGGAATCCCACCTGGAACGCCATCCCCGCTGCCGAGGGCGCGGATTTATACCCCTGGGATGAAAACTCCACTTACATTCAGGAACCGCCTTTCTTCGTAGACCTGACCCCGGACGTGAAACCGATCTCCGCCATCCGGGGGGCACGTGTCCTGCTCACACTGGGGGATAACGTCACGACCGATCACATTTCCCCCGCAGGTGCGATTCCGGCGAACTTCCCGTCCGGCAAGTATCTGATCGCCAACGGCGTTACCCCCCGTGATTTCAACTCCTTCGGCTCGCGCCGGGGCAACGACCGGGTGATGACGCGCGGCACGTTTGGCAATATCCGCATCAACAACCAACTCATAGGCGGGAAAGAAGGGTCGTACACGGTCAAATTTCCCGAAGGCGAGGAGATGTTCGTTTACGAAGCCTCGTTGAAATACCAGGAGGAGCGTACCCCACTCCTTGTGCTGGCCGGTGTGCAGTATGGAACGGGTTCGAGCCGCGATTGGGCGGCAAAGGGGACGATGTTATTGGGCGTGAAAGCGGTCATTGCCGAATCGTTCGAGCGTATCCACCGCTCCAACCTGGTCGGGATGGGTGTGCTGCCGTTGGTCTACAAATCCGGTGACAACGCGGCTTCGCTCGGACTGGATGGTTCGGAAACCTACGACATTCCCCTCAGCGACGCTCTCAAACCCGGTCAGGAAGTAGCCGTAACCGCGACCAAAGCCGACGGTTCCCGCGTCATATTCCCCGTCACCATCCGGTTGGACACCCCGGTCGAGGTGCAGATATACCGGAATGGGGGCATTCTGCACAAGGCGATTCGGGATATGTTGGAGTAGCGCGTATTCCGTATTTCGTATTTTTGGTGATGCAAAGCCCGTGAGAAAATCTCGCGGGCTTTTTCGGTTCTTTAGGAATCGGCGGGGAGGCAACCACGGCAAATCCCAAAGAGCCGCTTTTTCTTTTGGGCTTTTTTCTATGGGATAATATAACTTCTGGTTTCCTTTCGTTGGAGATGTAAATCAAGAAAAGGTGGCTGCTATGCAAAGATTCGTACACTTTCTTCAAAAAGGCGAGGAGAATAATGTTCCGCCATTGGATGCGTTGGAAATGGCGACGGAACAGGAACGCCGCAAGTTGTTCCTGCGTTATCTCAGCCGCGGATGGATTATGTTTGGGATGGTCACATTAATTACATTTCCCTTTTTTCCGACGCAGCGTAGTGTATTTGGTTTCTTGATTGTGGCGACATTTCTGACGTACCTGATCGTCCGGTGGCTCAACGGGGCAGAGAGAACGAAGCTGGCCGGGGTGGTATTTACGCTCCTGGTCAATTTTAGTCTTTATGGCTTATTTTTGATGTTGGTGGGTGAGATGGGGGCGCGGGAGGCTTTCAATACCCAGGCCACCGTGTGGATGTTAATGGGGCTGGCGGTCATCTTCGCAGGGGCGTTTGTGAACAGATGGGCCGCGCCGGGCATGGCACTGTTCAATACGATTTTACTGATTGGAACACGGCTTGTGCTCGCACCTGAAGTTGATCCTCGTCCAAGTGCAGTTGTTCTTTGGTGGATCCTGGCCCTCACCATCTGGCTTTATGAACGAACGCTTGAACAGGCACTTGGACGTTTGAGGAAAGCACGCGGGAGTCTGGAAGACCTGGTGCAGGCGCGCACCCAAACATTGGCGGAAACGGTCGCCCAGTTGAAGCAGGCAAAAAATCAGTTAGAGGCGGCCAACAGAGAACTCGAAACTTTTTCCTCTTCCATCTCGAAAGAGTTAGACGAGTCAGAAGCTCGTTTCGAGCAGATTTTTCAGATCAGCCCTGCGCCGATGATCATTACTGGGGATGCGGGAATTACAGATGTCAACGACGCCTTTTTGCAGATGACAGGGTATACCCGTGAGGAGTTGTTAGGGAAGAGTTCCGTTGAGGCCAACCTATGGCAAAACCCTGAGGAGCGTGAGCGGGCAATTGAACTGCTCGACCAGCAAGGTTTTGTGCGCGACTTCGAAGTACGGTTTCCCCGAAAATCGGGAGAGGAAGGGGTTGCGATCATGTCAGTGACTGAGTTAAAACAGCCAGATGGAAAATTGCGGTATTTGTCCCATGTACTGGACTTCACGGAGCGTAAGCGAGCTGAGACGGCCCTGCGCGAGTCGGAGTCGCGCTACCGCCAGGCAATCGAAGCGGCGGGCGCAGTACCCTATTATCAAGATTACACACTTGGAAAATATACCTTCGTAGGAAAGGGGCTTCAGAAAATCACGGGTTATTCGGAAGAGGAAAGGGAGAACCACCCTTGGGACACTCTCGTCGAGGAAACTGTGCTTCTTGGAGAGTGTGCTGGACTGACGATAGAAGAAGCCAGCCGGCGCGTTCGCTCAGGGGAAATAAAAGCGTGGAAATGTGACTACCGTATACGCACGAACGAGGGGGAGAGCCGTTGGGTCACCGATTCAGCAGTGGAGGTCTTTTCAGAACAGGGTACTCCACGCGGATCCATTGGTATCTTGCAGGACATTACTGAACGAAAAAAGCTTGAACGTGAACTCCAGGATGAGCGCGATTTTGTATTGCAAATTATCAACACGATGGGGCAGGGATTAACCGTGACGGATGAAGTGGGACATTTTGTGTTGATCAACCCGGCTTATGTGCAAATGACCGGATATGAACTCCAAGACCTGATTGGCGAATCTCCTGCCGACATCACAGCACCCGAGGATCGGGAAGTGCTGGCGCAAGCCCGCGCCGCCCGAAAACAAGGCAGAGTTACCAGTTACGAAAACCGGATCAGGCGAAAAGATGGAAGTTATATCCCCGTATTAATTACGGGCGCTCCGCGTTTGAAAGAGGGCCAATATGCTGGAGCAATCGCTGTAATTGCTGATCTGACAGAAATTAAGCGTGCTGAGCAAGCCCTACGAAAGAGCGAAGCGCGCTACCGGGCCGTGGTTGAAAATCAAACCGAGTTCATTGTGCGTTGGAAGCCCGATGGGATCCGAACTTTTGCCAATGAAGCCTATCTTCATTATTTTGGACTTACCCTGGAGCAAGCACTCTCCAGCAGTTTTCTTCCGTTGGTCGCGGAAGAGGACCGTCGCGCGATAGAGGAAAAGATTTTCCGCCTGGTTTCGGGAACTGTGACTTCCGAAACGGATACTCATCAGGTCATCCGGCCAGATGACAGCATTGCCTGGCAAGAATGGACGGATCATGCGATTTATAGTGAAAATGGAGAGATCGTTGAATTTCAATCTATCGGACGCGATATTACCGGGCGCAAGCTGGCCGAGGAACAGATTCGCGAATTAAACGCTGAATTGGAAAAACGGGTCATCGAACGTACCGCACAATTGGAAGCTGCCAACAAAGAACTGGAGGCTTTCTCCTATTCCGTTTCGCATGACTTGCGTGCCCCCCTGCGCGCCATCAATGGATTCTCGCTCGTCCTGGCGGAAGAAATTTCCTCGTCTTTGAATGAAGCTCACCAACGGTATCTTCAACTGATCCGGGATAACGTGCAACGGATGAATCACCTGATTGAAGACCTGCTGGCCTTGTCCCGTCTCGGACGCCAATCCCTTCGTAAGCAAACGGTGGATGTGGCCGCCCTCACGCAGGATGTGTTCGATGAACTCCAAACCGAATTTGAAGGACGGGACATTGATCTCTCGATAGCCGATCTCCCTCCTTGCGACGCGGATCCAGCCCTGCTGCACCAGGTTTTCACGAACCTGCTCAGTAACGCCCTCAAGTATTCCGGCACACGTGATGTGACCAAGATAGAGGTTGGGTGTCAAGAACAGGATGAGGCATGGGTGTATTTTGTGCGGGATAATGGGGTGGGGTTTGATATGCAGTATGCGGACAAACTGTTTGGGGTTTTCCAACGGTTGCACCGGCAAGAGGAGTTTGAAGGGACCGGTGTGGGACTGGCTACCGTACAACGCATCATTCACCGGCATGGGGGGCGCATCTGGGCTGAAGCAGAGGTGGGCAGAGGGGCGACGTTTTATTTTACATTGGCGCGTTCACCATAGAAACGCGCATGGCATCCAAACGAGTATGAGAAATCTTTCACCTGATACCCATAGTACTATAGTAATAGTACTTTGGTATCGGCGTGTGATATAATTTCTGCGGTTCTGGGTTCCTTTTATTCCCCACCTTAACACAATAAAAAAATCTCAACTGCTCAGGCTAAAGTCATGAATTCCCGAAAAAAAGGTGTGCGTGGGGGGTGTACACCCCCCACGCACACCTTTTTTTCGGTTATCCTCCTGCTCTGGGCTGTGTAGTTACAAAAAATCATATATCTTTCGGCTCTTTGGGATTTGACGTGGTTAATACCAGATTTTGGGGTGTGA
>DATDOR010000171.1:0-17285 GCA_035293165.1 Anaerolineales bacterium
GAGGGGATTATCCGAAAAAATGGTGTCCGCAGGGGGTGTACACCCCCTGCGGACACCATTTTTTCGGGTTCTTACCCCCTTCAGGTGGGGGAACTGAACGGTTACCTCAATTGTAGTAGAGACTTTGTAGGTTTGTCAAAATACCTCCTCACTTAAATTCCAAAGACCAAAAGGAGAAAAAAATGGAGAACGGTTTGAAATACAAACGTGATCTGCTCAAACTGAGCGGCGAATCACTGGCTGGAGAAGACTTACCGCTAGACCCACTTAAGGCCGATGATGTGGCGCGTCGTGTGCGTGAAATCCACGAAATGGGCGTTGAAGTTGCCGTCGTGATTGGTGCGGGAAACTTGTGGCGTGGGAAAGTTGGGCTGGAGCGCGGCATGGATCGCGCTACCGCCGATTACATGGGCATGTTGGCAACTGTGATGAACGCGCTGGCGCTGATGGACGCTATCGAACAGGCAGGCGTCAATGTGCGCGTGCAAACCGCGATTGAAATGCACGCGGTCGCAGAACCCTACATTCGCCGCCGGGCCATCCGCCATCTTGAAAAAGGCCGGGTGGTCATTTTTGGCGGAGGAACTGGGAATCCCTACTTCTCTACAGACACAGCCGCAGCCCTACGTGCAATGGAAATTGATGCCGATGTCGTGATCAAAGCCACCAAAGTGGATGGCATTTACGACTCTGATCCAAAACACAACCCCAACGCCACCCGTTTTCCCAGCCTGACGTATATCGAAACTCTCAACCGGCGGCTGGAAGTGATGGATAGCACTGCCATTTCCCTTTGTATGGACAACAAACTTCCTATCCTGGTTCTCAATCTTTGGGATCAGGACTCGTTGCACCGGGCCTTGAAGGGTGAACCGGTGGGTACGCTCGTTCACGCATAGTGGTAGAATATCCCCATGGCTTACAAGACATTACTTCACATTGGAGAAAAACGCCATGATAAAAGATGCCCTAAACGAAGCTGAAGATCGCATGAAGGGCGCAATCAATGCCCTGGAAGACGACCTTTCCCGCATTCGAACTGGCCGCGCCAGCCCTGCAATCGTGGAAATGTTGGCCATCGAATATTATGGGATACCCACCCCTTTGCAACAACTGGCCTCGATCAGCGCCCCGGAATCCCGTACCCTGCTGATCCGTCCCTTTGATGCTTCTTCTCTGAAGAGTATCGAAAAAGCTATTCTGGCCTCTGACCTGGGGTTAACGCCCAACAATGACGGCAAAAATATCCGGCTGAACATTCCCGCTCTTACCGAGGACCGCCGCCGCGAATTAAGCAAAGTCGTTCACAATCGGGTTGAACAAGGCCGCGTGGCTGTCCGTAACATCCGCCGCGATGTTCTGCGCGATATGAATGACTTTGAAAAAGAAAAATTGATCTCAGAGGATGAACTGAAGCGCGGGGAAGATGAGATGCAAAAATTGACGGATCGCTACATCGAAGAAATCAATAAACACGGTGAACTAAAAGAAAAGGAAATTATGGAGATTTGAAACTTGGACAATTCGACAGAAAGTCATCAACTTGAGAAAGTTCCCAACCATGTGGCGATTATCATGGATGGCAACGGACGTTGGGCGTTGGCGCGCGGTCTTCCGCGTATTGCCGGACACCGCGCGGGAACCGAAAACCTGCGCCGGGTGATGGAGGGCTGCGGCGAACTGGGAATCAAATATCTGACCCTTTACGCCTTTTCTACAGAGAACTGGGGACGCCCGGAGGAAGAAGTTCGCGGCCTTATGGGGATTCTGGAAGATGTGATTGACTCCGAATTGGAAGAACTACATCGTGAAGGGGTTCAATTACGGCATATCGGAATCCTGGATCGCCTCGATCCAATTTTGCGTAAAAAAGTCCTTCATGCGATTGAGTTAACCAAAGACAATGACCGGCTCATTCTTAACATTGCCTTCAATTACGGAGGGCGTGATGAAATCGTTCATGCAATCCGCAATATGATTTATGACGAGGTGGATCCCCACGAGGTAACGGATGAGTTGGTCAGTAAATACCTTTTTACACATGGCGTGCCTGATCCTGACCTGGTTATCCGCACTTCTGGAGAACTCCGCATCAGCAACTTTCTCATCTGGCAGGCTGCCTATGCAGAATGGTATTTCACCCCTGTATATTGGCCGGACTTCGACAAAACCGAATTACGGAAAGCCGTAGAGGAATACAGTCACCGTGAACGCCGGTATGGGGTGGTGTTCACGGGGAGTGCTTAAGACTCTATGTTTCGTGATCGTCTTCTTGTCTCAATTGTTCTCACCCCTGTCGCATTTTGGCTGATTTTTCTTGGCGGAATTCCCTATCTTTTTGCCATTAGCATGTTATTAGGAATTGCAGGTTGGGAACTCTCCAACCTTTTTCAAGCCGGTGGGTTTCGTCCCGCTGGTTTCTTGGTCGTCAGTGGAATTATCGCCATCCTCATCGGACGCTACGCTGGCGCGCTCGCAGGACATGCTTTTGCCAATGATAGCCTCGTTCTGGTGCTGATGATCTTCGTCACAACGGGAACCTTTGTTGTGGCATACGAACGGGGAAACACCCGCGCCGGAACAGACATGGCCCTTACGCTTGGAGGCACATTGTACATCGGCTTTTTGGGGGGATACTTGTATCTCCTGCGCACGCTGCCCGATGGGGCCTGGTGGACATTGATTACCTTGCCCGCCATCTGGCTGGTGGATTCTGGGGCCTATCTCATTGGACGGCAATTTGGCCGCCACACATTCAGCCCTCGAATCAGCCCGAAAAAGACCTGGGAAGGCTATTTCGGTGGGATAGCGATGGGAGCGGCGGGAAATGCGTTGCTCTGTCTGGGGCTGCAAGCCATTGCAGGAGGGCCGATCGCGCCTTCTCCCTTGCAAGCTGCGCTTATTGGATTAACGCTGGGGATATTGACCCCGCTTGGGGATTTGGGCAAAAGTATATTCAAAAGGCAGGTGGGACTTAAGGATTCTGGCAATCTGATTCCCGGACACGGAGGGGCCTTTGACCGAGTGGATACCTGGCTTTGGGGGAGCGTAATTGGGTATTATTTGATTGTGTGGGTTTTCTAATAGCGCTGCAACTTTCATTGGAACTTTGTAAGAACAACATCAGTGTTGTATAAGTGTTTCTCCAAAAAGTGAGATTTTCGGAGGAGGGGTTCGTATAATTTACTAGAAAATCACTATAAAAATCACAAGGAGTGTTTCTTATGAAATGGTCTTGGAAATTAGGTCGTTTTGCCGGAATTGATGTATATATTCACGCCACATTCCTCCTTTTGATTGGATTCTTTGGCGTGAGTTATTGGGTTGGGGGAAGAAGTGTTGCTTCCATTATCGAAGGGATTGGATTTATCCTGCTCCTGTTTGGATGTGTGATCTTACACGAATATGGACATGCACTGACCGCGCGCCGCTACGGTATCCCCACCCGAGACATCACCCTGTACCCCATCGGGGGGGTGGCGCGGCTCGAACGGATGCCGGACGACCCCCGGCAGGAGTTGTGGGTGGCCCTGGCAGGACCTGCTGTCAACGTGGTGATGGCTGCCGCGTTAGGAACCTGGCTCATTTTAACCAATTCCTTTGTCCCATTGTCTAACCTGAGCATGACCACCGGCTCGTTCATCGAACGGCTCATGATGGTCAATGTCTCCCTCGTCGTCTTCAACCTGATCCCGGCTTTCCCAATGGATGGTGGACGTGTCTTACGAGCCTTACTGGCAACCCGCATGGATTACGTCCGCGCCACGCAAATTGCAGCCTCATTGGGACAGGGAATCGCCTTCATCTTGGGGTTCGTTGGTTTATTTACTGCGCCGACCCTGGTGTTTATCGCTTTCTTTGTCTGGATTGCTGCGGGACAGGAGGCAGGGATGGTACAAATGAAAGCTGCGCTCAGCGGCATTCCTGTCAGCCAGGCGATGTTGACGGATTTCCGCACCCTTCACCCGCTTGAGCCGGTTTCCCGTGCCATGAATTGGGTAATGTCCGGGGCGCAGCAAGATTTCCCGGTAGTGGATCGAGGCCAGCTCGTCGGCATCCTCACCCACGAGGATTTATTTGCTGCATTGAAACAGGGCAGCCCCAATTTAGCTGTAGGTCACGTCATGCGGCGTGATTTTCAATGGATAGATGCCCAGGAGATGTTGGAGACAGCTTTTGCCCGGATGTCTGGAGCATCGGTGCAAACAGCCCCTGTGACCTGGCGTGGACAATTGGTCGGATTATTAACCATGGAAAATGTCCGAAAGTTCTTGGTGCTCCGGTCAGTGCTTAATTCCGCCCAACGACGGATATAGGAAAAAGTCAAAACGCGGGACGCTATGCGTCCCGCGTTTTGTTTCTTAATCCGATTTGCTCAGGTTTCTTCAGTTCATTGCGCCAACAGCCCTATCCAATCCCCTACCTGCCTGCGACTCCCCACTCCCAACCCATATTGCTTAAGTGCTGCGCGAACATCATCTTCCTGTTCCGCAAGGATACCGGACAGGATCATCACACCACTTTCATGCAGCAGGTCGGCCATCTCCTGACCAAGCAGGCGGATGATAACGGGGGCAAGGATATTGGCGAGGAGAATATCCACTTTCTCGAGTGAGAACTGCCCGACCCTGAGTTCTCTCACAGAACCAACTGCCCATTCAATTTGACTCGCAACGCCGTTGAGTTCGGCATTTTTCCGGGCGTTGTCCAGTGCTTCGGGGTCAATATCCACGCCAAGGAGGGAGCCCGCGCCGAGTTTGTGTGCAGCGATGGTCAGGATGCCAGAGCCACAGCCGACGTCAATAACGGACGGAGGACGGGGGATAGCGGACGAAGGCTTATGGTCATTTGTCTTTCGTCTTTCGTCAAATGCGCTCTCTAAAAGTTCCAAACATATTTGGGTCGTCGGGTGTGTTCCCGTCCCAAACGCCATACCGGGTTCGATGATGATAGGAATACGCTCGGGGTCAGGATTTTCATACCAGGAGGGAAGAATCATCAACCGATTGCCGACGGGAATTGGGTGATAGTGGTCTTTCCAGCTTTCGACCCAGTTAGTTTCTTGAATATTGGAAAAGGCAGGTGCGGGAAGAGGTTGGTGAATACGTCCGAGATAATACAGCCCTTCTTCAATCTTTTGACGGTTATTTTCCAGATTTTCATCATCAGGCATGTAGGCAGCGATTCGCAATGGCCCAACGACGCGCCCTGCACTTTCAGGATCATTTTCAATCGTAGTGGATGCAATCACCACCCCACCGGGGGCATATCGCGCCAGCACTTCGGCAACGGCCTCGGCCATTTCACCATCTGTGATAAGAGAAACTTCGATCCAATTCATGACAGTAGTCAGTATTCGGTATTCAGCCACGGATGTACTTTTACTGAATACTCATCACTGAACACTGAATACTGTTTCAATCTACCCCTAAAACTTCCTTGATCTTGTCAAGGAACCCCCGTTCTTGCGGGCGGACTTCCGTTCCCAGACTTTTAGCGAGCTGTTCGAAAAGCTCGCGCTGTTCAGTGGTAAGCCGAGAGGGGATTTCAACATTGACGACGACATGCTGGTCGCCGCGCCCATTTCCACGCACGTAGGGTACCCCTTTCCCTCGCAAGGTAATAACTTTGCCAGGCTGCATTCCCGCCGGAATGGTTAGTTTTTCATCCCCATCCACCGTAGGAACGGTGATATCTGCGCCCAGGGTCGCCTGGGCGATGTTGATATTGAGATCGAGCAAAATGTCATTGTTGCGGCGTTTGAAATATTTGTGGGGTTTGACCTCAATAAGCAAATATAGATCGCCGGCTGGGCCGCCATTGACCCCCGGTTGTCCCTCGCCAGAAATACGCATCTGGTTACCGGTATCTACCCCGGCGGGGACATTCACCAATTTGCGAAATGTGTTGCGCTCTAACCCGCGCCCGTTGCAGGTATGGCAGGGAGTGGAGATTGTCTCTCCTGCGCCACGACAAGTTGGGCAGGTCGTTACCTGTACCATAGAGCCGAAAATGCTCTGGCGAGTCTGGCGAACTTCACCGGAACCCCCGCAGGTCGTGCAGCGGACGGGGGAGGTTCCGGGTTCGGCGCGGCTGCCGTTGCAAGTATGGCATATCTCATCGCGCGTAATGCTGATTTCTTTCTCAATACCAAAAACGGCTTCTTCAAAGGTTAGTTGGAGCCGGTATTGCAGATCGTCCCCGCGACGAGGCATGTTGCGAGACCGCCGAGAGGTTCGTCCAAACCCGCTGCCGAAGAAATCACTGAACAAATCGCCGAAAATATCCGATAGGTCCACCGTGTTAAACCCGCCCGTTGCGCCCCCCATTCCGTTCACACCCGCGTGGCCGAAGCGGTCATAGGCTGCCCGCTTTTGCTCGTCGGAGAGTACGGCATAGGCTTCATTGATTTCTTTAAAACGTTCCTCGGTGTTCGCCTCCTGGCTGACGTCTGGATGATATTTGCGCGCCAGATTACGGAAGGCCTGTTTGAGGTCTTCTTCTGAGGCAGTTTTAGGAACGCCAAGAATTTCGTAGTAGTCGCGCTGGGACATATTTTGGTTGCAGCTTAGTTGCAGGTCGGTTAATTTTAACCTGCAACCTGGAACATTCAACTGGTCATGATTCGGTGAACTCGCCTTCGATCACATCTTCGTCCGGGCTGGAGTCTGGCGGGGGTGTGAATCCATCCCCGTCGGGGGCGATGCCCGGATCCCCGCCCGGGGTACCGTAGGCAGCCGCGCCAATGGTTTGGATCACCTGCCCAAGTTCTTCGGTAGCTTTTTTGATAGTAGCTGTGTGGTTGAGATCGAGCGCTTTACGGGTTTCGCTTACTTTTTCCTCAACTTGTGTTTTGACGTCTTCAGGAACCTTTTCGTCGAAGTCGCGGAGGGCTTTTTCAGCGGTGTAGATCATGTTATCGGCCTGGTTACGGGCTTCAATGTTTTCTTTGTGTAGACGGTCTTCTTCGGCATGGGCTTCGGCTTCGCGGCGCATTTGTTCAATCTCCGTGTCACTCAGCCCAGAAGATGCGGTAATGGTGATGTGTTGTGAGCGGCCCGTTGCCTTGTCGGAAGCCGTTACTTTGAGAATACCATTGGCGTCAATGTCGAAGGTGACTTCGATTTGAGGGACACCGCGCGGAGCGGGCGGAATGCCGTCGAGGATGAATTTGCCGAGCGATTTATTTTGTGCAGCCATCGGGCGTTCGCCCTGTACAACATGGATTTCAACCTGTGGCTGGTTATCAGAAGCAGTTGAATACACCTGACTCTTGCGGGTGGGGATGGTTGTGTTGCGATCGATCATGGGGGTTGCAATGCCACCAAGCGTTTCAACAGAGAGGGTGAGCGGAGTCACGTCGAGGAGGAGAATATCCTTGACATCACCACCCAACACCCCGGCCTGGATTGCTGCGCCGATGGCGACCACTTCGTCGGGGTTGACACCTTTGTGGAGGTCTTTTCCAAACAGTTTGCGGACGGCTTCTTGTACGGCGGGCATGCGGGTCATCCCACCAACGAGGACGACTTCGTTGATTTCAGAAGCTTTCAGGCCGGCATCACGGAGCGCGTTGCGGCAAGGGGCGAGGGAGCGCTCAACAAGGTCGGCAGTGAGTTGTTCCAGTTTCGCACGGGTAAGGGTCATCACCATGTGTTTCGGGCCACTGGCATCGGCGGTGATGTAGGGGAGGTTGATCTCAGTTTGCATCACCGTCGAGAGTTCGATTTTGGCCTTCTCGGCTGCCTCTTTGAGACGCTGGAGAGATTGGCGATCCTGGCGGAGGTCAATTCCAGATTCTTTTTTGAAATCGTCAATCAGGTAATCCATGATGCGGATGTCGAAATCATCTCCACCCAGGAAGGTATCACCGCTCGTAGCGCGCACCTGGAAGACTCCATCCCCCACATCAAGAATAGAAATATCAAAAGTACCACCCCCTAAGTCATAAACGGCGATAATTTCGTTGTTCTTTTTGTCGAGGCCGTAAGCCAGCGAGGACGCGGTAGGCTCGTTGATGATACGGAGCACTTCCAATCCGGCAATTTTCCCTGCATCTTTGGTGGCGTTACGTTGAGAGTCGTTGAAATAAGCGGGGACGGTGATCACAGCCTGAGTGACGGATTCGCCCAGGTAGGCTTCGGCATCCCGTTTGAGTTTGGCGAGCACCATCGCGGAGATTTCAGGGGGTGAGTATTCTTTGCCTCCCATCGCGACGCGCACATCGCCGTTGGGGGCTTTCGTGACTTGATAGGGAGCACGGGATTTGGCGTGCTGGACTTCGGCGTCGTCATAGCGACGGCCCATGAAACGCTTGACGGAGAAAATGGTGTTGTCGGGGTTGACAACGGCCTGGTTGCGAGCCACACGCCCGGTCAATCGTTCACCGTTTTTGTTAATGGCAACGACGGAGGGGACAAGCCGCTCTCCTTCGGCAGAGGGGATGACAATCGGTTCACCGCCTTGCATCACAGCGACGACGGAGTTCGTTGTGCCGAGGTCAATTCCGATGATTTTGCTCATGATAAGTGCTCCAAATTTCAAATATCTATTATCTAATATCCGTTATTGGGTATTAGATATTGGGAATTGGGGTTATGCTGAGACCCGCACAATGGCCGGGCGAATCACGCGTTCCCCGATCATATAGCCGGGAGCCAGCACTTCAACAACCTGGCCGCTTTCAAACCGGTCATCTTCAACCTGTCCGATTGCTTCGTGAATGTGGGGGTCAAACATCTGGCCTTCGGCTTCGATAGGTTTGACTCCTTCGGCATCCAATTTTTTTATAATTTTGCGATACACCAAGTCAATGCCATCTGCCCAGGCTTTGCCAGGATCAGTGGTGGGCCGATTTTTGAGCGCGCGTTCCAGGTCATCGCCGATTTCCAAAAATCCTTTGACAACACTGCCAACCGCATTTTGGTACATCTCATTACGTTCGATTTCAACGCGGCGTTTCAGGTTTTGGTAATCGGCCAGTGCACGCTGGTAGTTATCCCGGTGGATTTGGGCTTCTGCGCGGGCGGTTTCAAGGTTTTGCAAGAGTTGATCGTACTCTT
This sequence comes from Anaerolineales bacterium, assembly GCA_035293165.1. GTDB lineage: Bacteria > Chloroflexota > Anaerolineae > Anaerolineales > JABWBV01 > JABWBV01. Next base: position 9,063 of record DATDOR010000171.1, read on the forward strand.
CCGGGGTCAGGCCCACGAGCGCATCAGACAACGATGGGGAATCGGCGCTCTCCCCAGCGGGGGTGGGTTCGTCTCCCGTTGGGGTGGGATCTTGCCCGTTTTCGGACGGGATGTCTTTTTTAGGGGTCGTCTTTTTCTTTGCCATCATCTCTCCTGAGCGAGAATTTTATTCTGTGTGACTTTCCGCAACTAATTCACTAAGTAATCCGGCAACAAAACGGACCGTAGAAATGGTTTGTCCGTAGCGCATCCGAATGGGGCCGAGGACTCCGAGTGTGCCAATGGCCATATCCTGGACGCCGTACCGGGTGAGGACAACAGAGCAGTCGCTGAGTTCTTCCCAGGTGCCTTCGCCGCCAATGAGAACCTGGATGGCGCCGACGTCGCTGTTCATAATCGTCTGAGAGAGCAGGTCTTCGAGGAATGGGCGCTCTTCCAGAACACGTAACGCCCGGCGAGCAGAGGTTGATTCAGCAAACTCTGGCTCTTCGAGAACGTTGATCAGTCCATCGCGGTACACTTCACCGGTGAGCAGGTTTTCCTGTCTCATCGCCGAAATGACCAATTGTAAAATATCTTTTTCCAGCGCGTCCACCGGTGGGGCGATACCGGCAATGTTCTCGTAATCCATGCCCTGACTGAGGGCAGAAATCCCTCCGGCGACAGAGCTGAGTTGCTCCTGAGAAACAGGCTCGACCAAGGTGAGCATTTGCTGGCGGACATCACCCCCTGTAAGAACGAGCACCATTAGAATTTGCCGCCCGCGAAGTTCGATGAGTTCCAGGTGTTTGAAACGCGCTTTGACAGGTTGCGGGGCAGTGACCAGGGAAGCTGCCTTGGATTGACTTGCCAGGATGGAGGCGGCCAGACGCATCCACTGATCAATATCTTGCCCGGCTTGGTAAAACTGATGGGTGATGGTGCTCCGGGTGGCGCTGGGAAGTTCGGTGTTTCCCATCAACTGGCCGACAAAGTAACGATAGCCCTCCTCGGTAGGCACACGTCCCGCAGAGGTATACGGCTGGCGCAAGTAGCCCATCTCGGAGAGGGAAGCCATCTCATTCCGTACCGTGGCTGAACTCATCTCAAGACCGTATTGCTCGATCAGGTTTTTAGACCCAATTGGTTGGGTTGAGCGAATGTGTTCGTGGATGATCAGCGCCAGGACGATTTTCTGGCGTTCAGATAGGATAGGAGTGCTCATATTCCACAGTGCAGGCCTCTTTAGCGCAAGTTTTTTTCGACCAAAACCGAAATTTCAGAGACATCATAAATTTTTAGCACTCTATCGCTTAGAGTGCTAAACTAGAACCTCTGGTGATGATACCATGCGGATAAATGAGCGTCAAGAAAGCAAGTTCTTATGCACAGGTTGTTTATGAATCTCTGATCATCTCACTCCCCAATATCTGGAAACCTCCCCGCCGATTCTTAAAGGGCCTGTTCTGAAATGTGTTCTGCAAAACCTTTTCGGATTATAATCACCTGAGAGGAACCTTAAATAACTGCAATGATTCCCTCAATGAAAACCTCCTTTGTTTTTAGAATCGCCCGAAAGCTGCGCCCCGAGTTGGAAGAAGCCAGCCCGCTGCGGCGCATCGTTGGAGCTGCTAATGTTTTGGGAGTCTTGTATGCGACTCCCCTTGTGGGAGGGACAATCATCTGGCTGATTTTAGAAACTGACCTGGCTCTTGTACGGCAAGCATGGTTGTATTTTGTGGTTGTTGCAGGCTTATATCTCCTGTTTGAGCGGTTAGCTTTCTTCATTATTTTTGAGATCAGTCCGGGGAACTATGCCAATACACAGAGCACATTGTCTGGGATGGTATTGTGGTCTGCGATCCTGCTTTATGGTTCGACGGTATTATGGCTGCAAGTCGTTTCGGAGTTGATCGAGCTAGGCATGCAGTGGCACAAGTTCACCTCTAAGAGTGGACGCTGGAGTCTGACGCGCGGGTTTATGCTGAATGTTTCAGCACAGGTATTGGCTCCTCTGACAGCTGTGCGGTTTTACCAGCTTTTCGGCGGGGAAATTCCTCTAAGTGGGCTGATGTTACAAAACATTGTGCCGGCCTTTGGGGCCATTATGGTTCATTTTGGGTTCTCCACATTGATTTATTCCGGGTATCTGATTTATCTGGTAGGGTCGCAACGGAAGTTAACCCCTTCTGTATCCTCCAAACCAATGGCTATTTTCCTTACTTTAGGGTTAGGCCTGCCGTTTGTTGCGTATCCATTTGGCATCCTGGCAGCAGGGGTATATGCCCAAAACAGCATGGTTAGCTATCTGTTTTTTATGTCGGGCATATCGATGGTGGCCTTGCTTGCGCGACAGTTTAGCCGGTCCGCGGAGAGCAGTCGCCAGCAATCCCGCCAACTTGAGCAGTTGGAATTGCTCGGACGGGCGATTATCAACGGCCCGCCAGATGCTTCCATCCTTCCCGAAATCTTGCAGACTCATGTTCCTCCGATGTTCCCATCCGGTCGGGTGTTGATTTGGATGGAACCGAATAATTTCTTGCTCCGGCATCCCATCGAATGGTCTCCAACTGTCGATCAGTTTTGGGGATGGATTCGAACGCAAACTGAACCACGATCCATCCTTGCGGATCATAAAATCCCCTGGCGTGATGACACCTACGCACACAGTCCACTTGTTGTTGCTCCGATTATTGATGTCGAACAGGGAGAACCCATAGGAGGGATTTATATTGAATTACAAACGCTTGTCCAACCCTGGGATGCACAGTCGTTGGCTCGATTGTTCCCGGCGGTCAACGCATTGGCTGCACAAGTTGCCTCCGCCGTGAATCAGGCTCGGGTGTACAACGAGGCCCTGGAGTTTCAGCAAACCGCCCAAGAACTTCGTCTAGCCGGGGAGATTCAGGCCAGCTTTTTCCCGGATACCATCCCGATCGGGGAGGGGTGGGAGTTGGCTGTCACGATCTTGCCCGCGCGGGAAACATCCGGCGATTTCTTCGACTTCATTCCCCTCGAAAATGGCAAGCTCGGAATTCTGATCGCCGATGTGACTGACAAAGGTGTTGGCCCGGCCTTGTTCATGGCGCTCAGCCGGACATTGATCCGTACCTATGCGATTGAATACGAGTTCGACCCGGACATTGTTTTCTTCGCGGCGAATGGCCGGATTTTGAAAGACTCCCGCGCCCGGCTGTTCGTTACCGCGTTTTTTGGGATTCTTGACCAGGAAACGGGGGAACTGGTCTATAGCAACGCCGGGCATAACCCGCCTTATCTCCTCCGAAAAAATGGAGAAGAGCCTTATCCCCTCTCGGTGACGGGGATGCCGATTGGCATTGATGAGGATACGCTTTGGGGAAAAGCCAGTGTACAGATGGAACCAGGCGATGTCCTCGTCCTCTACACAGATGGCATCCCGGACGCGCAAAATGAAGAAGGAGAATTCTACCGGGAGGAGCGCCTGCTTGAAGTCGCCCGTTCCAACGCGGATTGTAGCAGTGCGCACGAATTGCAAACCACCATAATCGAAGCGGTGCAAGAGTTTATTGGCGACGCACCACAGTTCGATGATATTACACTGATCGTGTTGGGACGCGATGTGAATGGGATGGGGAAAGAAGAATAATCACAACTCATCTGTCAGATAAATGCAGGGGAGGTGGTTTTGTTCGGCCACTTCCTGCGCGCGGAGGTGTTTTTTCACGGTTAGGGGATAGTAGGAACCACCTTTGACTGTGGTATCATTGGCGATGATCAGTTCTTCCCGCCGGGACACACGTCTTCCTTCAGGAGGCCCTTATGAGACCTGTATATGCAATTTCGGGCGGTGTATCGAAGTTTGCCAAAGCCCGCCCCGACAAAACCTTTCAAGCTGTCATCAAAGAGGCATACGACTACGCGATTACCGACATCGGCCTGGATTTTCCCGCGTTCACCCGGCTGGTGGATGGTTCGGTCGCCTCGTATTTTTCCGACCATTTTTCCCGCCAACTCATGGCCGGGATCATGGCGCAAGATTACCTGGGGTTATGCCCCAAACCAGGCCATCGCGTGGAGGGGGGCGGCGCGACGGGCGGGTTGTGCTTTCAGGAAGCGTGGAAATCCGTTGCCAGCGGGCACATGGATATCTGTGTCGCCTATGGCTTCGAGACCATGAGCCACGTCGAAACCTGGAAAGGCAACGAATTCATCGCGCTCGCTTCGGACATATCTTTTGACTATCCCGTTGGTGGGTTCTACTCCGGCTACTATGCCATGATGGTCACCCGCCATATCAAGGAATTCGGGACTACAGTTGAACAGATGGCGCATGTCAGTGTAAAAAATCACCTAAACGCCTATCACAACCCCTACTCCCAAAAACGCAACCGATATACGATCGCAGACGTCCGCAACGCGCCGATGGTCGCCTGGCCGCTCACCCGGCTGGACATTTGCGTAATGTCCGATGGGGCAGCCGCCACTATTTTGGTTTCGGATGAGGGCCTGAAGCGATTGGAAGAGGCTGGTGCTGTCATTCCTCGCCCACTGGTCAAAGTAACCGGGATCGGCCGGGGGACGGATGCCATGCGCATGTCTGACCGCCCACACGTGAAGTATGATTATTTTATGGAGCACTATGCCACACAACAGGAGAAGGATTCCAACGAAACCCGCACTTATTACAAAAAGTTGTGGGATCACGGCACACGCTATCCAGGTGTCCATTCTTTCCGAGCCGGACGCACAGCCGGCAACATGGCCTACAAACATGCTGGCGTCTACGATCCATTGAACGAAATAGACTTCATCGAGCTTCACGATGCATATACATCCAGCGAAATTCAGACTTATGAAGATTTGGGCCTCTGCCGCTACGGAGAGGGAGGTCCATTTGCTGTGTCTGGCAAGGCGTTTATGCCTGGGGTGGATTATGGACTTGATCTGGCAGAGAAGCCGGTCTGCCCAGTCAACCCCTCCGGGGGGTTGATCGCTTGCGGCCATCCGGTCGGTGCGACCGGGTTGATGCAGGGCGTGTTCGCCGTCTGGCAATTGCAGGGAACAATTAACAAACACTTTGGCGATGCCACCCTGCAAGTTAAAGATGCCCGGCGGGGAGCGATTCACTCCCATGCCGGGACGGGCACGTATGTCACTGTTAGCATTCTGGAACGAGAATAAAAGGACTCAGTCATGTCGAAATTACCCTCCAAACGCCCCGAAACCCTGGGCGGTTACATTGTCCATAATATTCCTTTCCCTGTAGAAAGCGATCCGGAGTCCCTGGCCTTTTTGAAGAAGATGGCGCCGATCCAGATCGAGCAGGAATACAAAATCACTTATCTCCATTCCTATGCCCAGGACAGCCCGTGGTTCGCGGCGCTGACCAATGGCCGCCTGCTTGCCTGCCGCGACCCTGAGACGGGATATACCTATGCCACCCCGCGCGGGAACGACATGTATTCCGGTGGAGAAACCGAATGGATTGACATCACCGACCGAAAGGCAACGATCCATGCCTTCACCGTGTGCCACTTTGGCTCGGAAGAATTCTTGCCGGAGACACCTTTTGTGCTGGCCCTCATTGAATTTGAAGGGGTGGACACGTTATTGTTGACCCGCCTGCTGGGGGTTGACCCGGAAAACGCTTCAATCAACTGGATCGGCAAAACGGTCAAACCTCAGTTTCTTAGAAATAGCAAACTCAAACCCACCGACGTATATTTCGTGCTTGCACAATCCAATTCATAAAAGGTAACTACTCAGCCAGAGTAAGAAGTAGCCGAAAAAAAGGGGTGCGTGGGGAGCGTACACTCCCCACGCACCCCTTTTTTTCGGAAATTCCCGAGCTTCATCCTGCTTGGGGTACGCCTGAAAACGATGAGCTCACGGCATAACAGGTGAAGGTTTTGTGACAGGGTTATTGCCAGCCCCGCAAATACGCGTGGATGACTGCATCGAAGGTGGCGGAAAGATCACCGCCGCGCTGAAGTTGTTCGTTCAGTTCCAGCATGATGTAGCCGTGTACGAGAGCCAGCAAGCCGCGCAACGCGGGGAGGGAATTTTCCTGCCCACTGATTTTGGTGATGATCTGTTGGATGGAAAGGGCGCGTTCAAGGAGCGTGTCCGGGTTCGTGCGGAGTTCGGGGTGTTGGGCGGTATAGGCGAGCGTGTAGGTGTTGGGGTTTTCGTGAGCAAAGGAGCGGTGCGCCTGGGAAAGCTTGGTGATTTGATCCTGCGGGTTGTCGCTTGCGTTTTCGAGCGCATCATCATAGGCGTGGAAGAGGTTCATGTATGTCTGCTCGATGACGGCCTGGAGCATGGCATTCTTGCTTGCGATGTGCCGGTAGAGGGAAGGGGCTTTGATGCCCAATTCCGATGCGAGTTTTCCGAGTGAAAGACTTTCTACACCATCTCGTTCGATCATCGCGCGTGCAGTTTCGATGATCGTTTCCCGGTCGGTTTGGACGGGGTAGGGGGACATATCGGCGGTTTAGATTCGGGAAAAATGTGTCTCTTTGAATTGGCCGGGATACTTGAACCCATAACCTGCGGTGCGATCCATGCCAATGTGCGCAAGCCAGATCAAGGATAATTGCAGTCCCAAACTGTTCCCACTCAGTGCGCTAAAAATAGCCAACGCCAGCGGGAAAATCGTCGTATGCACCAGGTTATAGGCGATTCCACCCAAGCGTTGATTGAAAGCGTAGAAAAGCATAGACAGATCGGGCGCCAACAAAAGCAGGACAAAGGTCCACCAACTGAAATGCTGGTTTGCATAGAGCATGAGTGCGCCCACGAGAAGCGCCAATCCCTCCAGATGCAGGAAGAGGCGCGGCATACTAATGTTGCGGATGGCTTTGGAAGCGGTGGTTTGGACGGCCATGTTAAACTCCTAAAGGCTAATATTGTTAGTTTTCAAGACTAATTATATTAGTTTTCGGGAGTTTGTCAAGTGTTTCAGGTTTCATCCGTTCTTTAAGCTTAAAAAAGACTCCCGAAAAAAAGGGGTGTGGTGGGGGTGGCCACCCCCACCACACCCCTTTTTTTCGGAAACACATTTTAAATTTCTTTCAGCCAATCACTTAGCATGTACCTTGAATTTACATCTCATCCAAAACAACCGGCCCCAAGGGCGCATCCTGCTCCAGGAGGGAAAGGGCAGCGTTAAGCACACGCTGCTGCTGTTCGACGTCTCCCGGATGCCCAAAGACGAGCCCACGTGCCAGGCGGGTAATGACCGCACGCGGCGGGTTCACCAGCCGGATACGTCCCCCATTCCATGCGACGACGACGGTTGCAATCCCTTCCATTTCAAGCGCACGCGCAAGCAGTCCCACGGACTGGTGACAGATCGGTCACATGGGGGCAAGCAGTGCGGCATGGACGGCTTGTTCTTTTGCCAGAGCGACCACATGCGGGATGAAATCATCCACCGTTTTGGCGGAATCCGGTTGGTAGCCCATGAAACTGACGACCCTTGGAGCCAGTTCACCCAATTGCCTGGTAGTGACGAATTCTTCCAGATGCCGGAGGGGGATGCCTACTTGTGCGTCCTGTTGTACCATCGTCGGGTCATAGTGGCCGTGCGCGTAGGCGAGGGCGGAAAACGGCGTGGTAGCGGGAAATGTTCGCAGGGTGTAATCCCCGTACAGGTTGGGTTCGTCGAAGGGTTGCTGTTCGTCGCGGAGATAGGCTCCGGCAGAGGTGATCAGCATCAACCGGCTTTCGGAGAGTTTGATCCCCGGCGCGCCCGGAGCGTGTTCATTGCGGGGGTGTTGGTAAATCTTCCAGTTGGTCGTGCCGGTCTGCTTCAATTCTGCCAGCCAGTTCTGACGGAAGTGGTCTTGCCATGCGGTTTTGTTTTCGAGAATGTCCATGTTACTCTGACGTAAATACCCCCTTGAATCATACCCGCCGGTTCACAGAGGAGCGTAAACCGAAAGACCCGAAAGGTTTCTAACAGGAGTCTGAACGGTTACTTTGCCTGAGCAGTACCCTTTTTTTTGCATTTTCCAGGCAAACTAATGGGACACTGTGCTATACTTTTATGGTAACTACTCACCCAGGGTAGAAAGTAGCCGAAAAAAAGGTGTGCGTGGGGGGTGTACACCCCCCACGCACACCTTTTTTTCGGGAATTCCCTGGCTTCAGCCTGAGATGTCACAATATCACTTCAATAATTCATCAAGCAGCCCATCATCTTCAAAGTTCTCTCGGAAGCGAGCTACAAAATCTTTCTTCGTATAGTAATGCCCTTGC
>DATDOR010000172.1:0-3674 GCA_035293165.1 Anaerolineales bacterium
AATAAAAAACCCCGCCTCAAACGGATACACAAAACTCACCCCCTCCATCGTTGATCCTGAAAGGACGAATTCCGGCGGCACATCAATCATGCAATCCCGCCCGTTCATCCATTAATTCCGACAGGCGGCGTTCGACCTGGAGGTGGGGTGGACTTTTTAGGTCCAGCTCAACGTGCACACGCCTGTAAGTCCACCCCACCTTGCATTACGAGTTGCCTCCCCCCACAGGGCCTTTTTTCGTCAAATCCGCTCATCGAACTCAAACCCCTCCTCAAACGAATTCACAAAACTTACCCCCTCCCTCGTCGAACCCGAATTGAAATCCTCACTCATCACCACCGGGATCTGGTTCAACCGCGCCGCCGCCCAAATCTGGGCATCCCAGTAACTGAACCGGTGATCCCGCACCCCGCGCGCCGCTTCCAACACAATCATGGGAGTCAAATCCAGCACCTGCCAGGAGAGCCAGTAATTTTGCAAGCGTTCCATAGCCTGAGCGGGGGAGAGCGGCGCTGGGATTTTGCGCGTGACCACTACGAAAAACTCAGCCATTACCTGTGCCGTGATGACCCCGCGTTGCGTTTCTGCCAGTCTGTCCAACACCTCCAGCGCCCGTATCTGCTTTTCCGGCTCCGAACGGTCATATGCGTAGACCAGCACATTCGTGTCCACCAAAAATCTACCGTTCATACAAATTCTCACGCGTCCAGGTGCGTTCGCCAGCCACAGGGCCTAGAGCGATCAATGCCTCGATGTACGCCCGCTCCTCCTCCCACGCGGAAAGATTCCAGCGCGAAGGCGAATTCCGCCGCATTTGGAGATCAATCGCCTGCCGGATGTACTCCGCCTCCGAAATCCCCAGCGATTCTGAAACCCGTTTCAATTGTTTCTCTTGTTCGGGCAAAATATAAATTTGTTTTCTTACTTTATTGCTCATTACGTACTCCATTCCAGATTTATACATCGCATTATACATCACTTGCAATCAAAATCAATACCCATACAACAATTCTGGATCTACTGTAATTAACGGGCCGGGAACCACTTACTCCGGACGTTGAAGGACGATTTCCCGCGTAGATCAATCATGCAATCCCGCCCATTCATCCATTAATTCCGACAGGCGGCGTTCGACCTGCACGTATTCTTCCCCTAGCTTTTGCACTTTCCCCGGGTCGGGCGGCGGATTTTCGAGTTTTTCGGCCAGGGAGTCGCGTTGGGTTTCCAGGATGGAGATCAGGGTTTCGACTTCGTGGAGACGTTCCTTGCGGCGGCGTTCCTCGGCCCGGACACGGTTACGGGCGCGTTTTTGTTGGGTGTAGTTCACGCGTTCGAGACCAGAATCATCCCCCACGAGGCCGCGTCCTGAGCGGCGATGAAAACCATCGCCTGCCGCAGGGACCGGTTCCGGTTCTACAGCGGCGTCCTTTTGGGCGCGGTATTCGGTGTACGTTCCCTTGAACACATTCAACCAGCAATCTTCCGCGTCAATCTCCCAGATTTGGGTGCCCAGGGCGTCAATCAGATAGCGGTCGTGTGATACAAGAATGACCGTCCCATCGAAGTTGGCGAGCACATCTTGCAGAATTTCCTGGGCAGGCACATCCAGGTGGTTGGTTGGCTCGTCGAGGAGCAGCAGGTTTGCGTCGGTAAGGGCCAGCTTTGCCAGCGCAACACGGCCGCGTTCGCCGCCGGACAGGACAGAAACAGGTTTGAAGACATCTTCGCCCGTGAACAGGAACTGCGCCAGGTAATCGCGAATCTGGCCAGGGAGCCACTTCGGAACGAGCGCGTCGATCTCCTGCATGAGCGATTTGTCGGGGTCAAGGTCCTCATGCGCCTGAGCGAAGTAGGCAATATCCAGGCTCGCGCCCAGATTGACTTCGCCGCGCAGCGGGGGAAGCTGTTCGAGTATGGTTTTGAGGAAGGACGACTTTCCTGAACCGTTCGGGCCGATGATGGCGGCCCGCTCCAGACGCCAGAACTCGATGTCTTCGGTTTCAAAGAGCAGGTTGCCGGGATAGCCGACTTGCAGATTGTGCGTTCGCAGAATGATGTTGCCACTGCGCCGCTCAGGTTTCAAGCGCAGGTTGAGTTTGTGGTGCTGGGAAATGGGTGGTCGCAGGGCCTTGATACGCTCTTCCGCTTCCGCAACCCCCATGGGGTTGCCGTAATCTACCTCTTCTGCGATTTCACCCCATTGTTTGCCGCGCACCCCCTCAAAGCCGACCTGTTCGACCGCTTCGAGGTAGCGGCTCAGACGGCGGAGTTTGCCTTTGGCCTGGGCGACATTTTGCCCGGCAATATTGCGTTTGATGTAATCCAACTCGTTGACCAGGCGCGCTTTTTCGGTCTCGAAAAACTCTTCGCGCTCCGCCCATCGAATTTCGCGCTGCCGGATGTAGTTGGTGTAATTACCCCGGTAGGTTTCCATGCTGCCACGGAACATTTCGAGTACGTGCGTGGCGACACGGTCAATGAAATACCGGTCATGGGAAACAAAGAGCAGCGCGCCATCCCAGTCTCTTAAAAACTTTTCCAGCCATTCAACGGCAGCAATGTCCAAATGATTCGTCGGCTCGTCGAGAAGGAGCAGATCGTGCCTGGCCAACAGCAGGCGGGCGAGCAGCGCGCGGGTACGCTGTCCTCCCGAGAGATGATCGAGGGGATAGTGATAGGTTTCTTTTGAAAACCCCAATCCCGTGAGCACCTGCGTAATTTGTAATTCGTAATCGTAGCCGCCGTGATGTTCAAAGCGGGATTGCAGCACGCCGTACCGTTCGAGCAGGTCCTCAAGCGTGTCTTCGTCCAAATCCGCGGAACCCATTTCCACTTCGAGGCGTTTAAGTTCTGCTTCCTGTTCGCGGACAGTTTCAAAGGCGTGCAGGCACTCCTCCCAAAGGGTATGATGAACTCCGAAAGCGGCTTCTTGTGGGAGGTAGCCAATGGACACGCCCCGCGCGAGGTGAAAACTGCCCCCAGACGCGGTTTCCAACCCGGCCAGGATGCGGAGCAGCGACGTTTTTCCCACCCCGTTCGGTCCGACGATGGCGTACCGTGCCCGGTGCGGCAGGCTGAACGTTACCCTCGTGAAAATATCTACCGGGTCAAAGGATTTGGAGAGATTAGAGACGTTGATCAGCGACATGGTCCATCATGAGTTTTCATCTTTTTTTATGATTCAGTACATGATGCAGGCAACTGAACACTGCATACTGAAAACTGATTTTACCCTAACCTGCCCAATCCGCCCTCATGATATAATCGCCATTCGATTGTAACTACTTAGCCCAGAGTGGAAATAACCCGAAAAAATGGTGTGCGTGGGGAGTGTACACTCCCCACGCACACCATTTTTTCGGGGACACGCTGGCTTTAGCCTGAGCCATTACATGAAACGAACAACGCGAAAATCATTATTTTTTTTGGGGGGGGTTGTGATTGCACTGGGGTTGACAGCTTATGGTACTTTTTCGGCAACGCGGGAATTGTTCGCTTCATGGACGTTGCCCGGTTTTGAAGCGACCCCTTTTGTCCCTCAGATCGGGGAGCCGACCCCCACCCAACCGGTGGGCACTCCCCTCCCAGCCTTTGATCTCAGCCAACCGTTACAACGCCCCTCTGATCCCCAGGCACAAATCTGGGATGGCAATCGCCGGGTGACGATTTTGCTC
>DATDOR010000173.1:0-6672 GCA_035293165.1 Anaerolineales bacterium
CGCCCGATGGAAACTGGACCGCATTTTCCCTCGCACTCATGGACACCCCCGAAAACCCCCAACGCCTCTTTCTCGTTCATCCTGATGGCACGGAAATGACCGCCCTCACCGCGAACACGACCGGCCAGGCCAGTCACGCGGTCTGGTCAGAGGATGGTTCCCGGCTGTTCTATGCCCTGACTGGAGCAGATACCGGTGAAGATGGTATTTACACGTATGACATGTCCGGACAGCACGAACTGCTGCACGCTGGAACGGGGATCTATCCGATCAGTGTCTCCCCTTCTGATGAGTTTTTGGCTTTTTGGAATGGAGAAGGATTAAACGCTATCCTGCTCACGCACGGAGAGTTGTTCGTGGCCGCACTGTCTACCGAAACCTCTACACCGGTCTTTGTAGGTTGGTTAGACGCAAGAATAAACAGGTAGTTTACCAACAGACTTCCGAAGTCTCCGCAAGGTGTTCAAAACTTGAACGGCTTTTATAAGACTTCGGAAGTCTTAAGTATCCCTACGCCGTCCAAAAATCCACCTGCGCACTTCCCCCCCGGCAGTGGGCATATTCGGCTGAGATAATTGTTCCTGCCATTCCCCGGTAGCCCGTTCATTCAACCACTGCTGGCGGCCTTCGCGTGCCGCTTTGATTATCTCGACCAGCCCGGTGTCTTCTCCATTGGCGGCCTTCCGCATCGCAGTTAATAGTTCGATCAGGGTATCCAATAAGCGAGTGACATGTTCCTGGCTGAGTTGCATCGCCTGGATCAAGGCTTCGGGCGTGTCACCGGTTGTCTGTGCACTGGTCGCTTGTGCAAACAAAGCCCCGGCCAGTTTTCGCCCTTCTAACCAGCCCGGCTGGTCCACCGTACTGACCGTCAACCCTACGGACACCAGTTGTGGTAACAGATGCAAAGCAGCCATCAAACTATCCACCTCAACCATATCCATAAATAGGGCCTTCCCCCCAATCAATGTAACCAGATCAGTTGCCAGTTTAATCGCCGCCGATGACGTGCCGCGCGGGGCCACGATGCCGACCACACACTTTTCGAACAAATCTTCCCGCGCCCCATCCCCCCCGACCTCGGTATCCAATAAATATTGGGAACTGATAACCGGACTCAGGCCAACATAATATCGTCCTGGCGGGAGAAATTCCTGCGACCACGCTGAAACGGCCTGTTTGACCGGCGCAGTATCCAGGACCACCGCCCCTTCTTTGAGATCAGGCGCAATAATCTCCAGGGTTTCCCGAATTTGATCCAGTGGAAGTGCAAGGAACACAATATCTGCCTCTGCCACCGAGGCAGGCAGGTTATAGACCACCTTATCCACCGCGCCCAACTTCTGCGCGCGGCGGGCAAATTCAGGATGAATATCATGTCCCAGGCGGTAAAGCTGATTCGTATGCTTCGACAACGCCAGCCCAACCGAAGCGCCGATTTTTCCTAACCCGATAATCGTAATTTGTACAGTCATATTGCCTCAACTTTCATTGTCTACTGCCTGTAAGATGGCGAGTAATCGGTCTTCATCATTGTTGAAATCATTTTTCGGAAGATGATCCTGGTGACGGCGGATCAGCGCCACCACGCGGGGGGAAGCGCCTCGTTCGGCAACCAGATCCGCCCCCCAGTTGGGGTGATGAGCGGCTACCACAAACGGACGAACCCAGCCGCGCGGGGGGTGGTTTTCCCAGTTTTTCACACGTTCCGGTGCAATTGCTTTTCCGAGCACAACCATCACCCGTTCCCAAAGCCGCAGCGGGTAACGCACTTTGCCCACATCATGAAGCAGGGCGGCCACCCGCAAATCGTCCGGGAGTGCAATCCCATTGGAGTGACAGACAACCTCTACTTTTTGCAACACGCGAACCGCATGAGCCTGCTCGGAAAGCTGCAAACGGCTAAAAAGAGCCAGAAGTGTAGGGGTCAGGATTTGCCAGGCGAGGGCTAAATCTTCCGGCGTGGGGTGGGAAAATATCATTTCAAAGAACTGGCGCGTCCGGTAAAGCCAACGTTGGACCATGACGAAAAGTGATTATACCATCGCGTGATATAATCCCGGTCGTAACTACTCAGCCGGGATGGGGATTAGCCCGAAAAAAAGGTGTGGAAAACTTCGTTTATTCGGGGTGTACACCCCCACGCACACCTTTTTTTCGGGAAACATTCTTTGTCTCTGCTTGAATACTCTACATTATCTGTTGTGGTTCACTCCTATGCTCCTCGATTTACAGCTTGATGATCGTCTCCGGTTGCGGAAGCCCCACCCTTGCGGGGGATACGAATGGCGGGTTCTCCGGTTGGGTGCAGACATTAAGATCGAATGTCTGACCTGTGGCCGCCAGGTCATGCTTACCCGTCGAGAACTGAACCGGCGCGTCAAAGCTGTGCTCGACCACCCCCACGATGCCCCACCCGAATCAAATTTCTGACCAAAAACCCCGCATTGTTGTCTTTGCAACCAAAACAGGTGGTGGGCATTGGAGTCCCGCGCTCGCCATTGCCGAAGAAATCTCTCGCCAGACAGACGATGGCTTTCAAATCGAGGTGATTGACGCCCTGTACAGTCGTACAAACTCCCGCCTGACGGTGGACTACGCTTATTCCCTGATGATCCGCCGGTACAGGCCATTATGGCGGGTCTTTTTCTATTCGATGAACAACCGTGTGGCATTGGGGGCAGGGATGACTGTCCTTTATGGCATGACACGGAAAAACCTCGCCAGTACCCTGCGTGAAGGGTCTCGCCCCCAGGCCGTCATTTCTACGAACTCCATTGTCCACGCGCCCATCACCCGGTTGCTCCGCCGCGAGTACCCGGACGTACCCTTTGTCAGCGTGGTGACGGACCCGGTTAAAATTCACAAAGCCTGGGTCAACAAGCCTGCCAGTTTGGTCCTCGCGCCTTCTGAAATGGCGTGCCAGGCATTGATTCGGATGGGACAGCCGCCGGATGTGATCCTGGAAACCGGGCTTCCCGTCTCGCGTGGTTTTTATCCAGCCTCGCAAACAGAAAAACAAATTACCCGCAGCGAGCTCGGGCTGGAACCGGGCAAACCCACCGTTTTGATCATTCACGGAGCCGAGGGGCATATGAACGTCCACCGGAATGCCAAAGCCATTGACTGCAGTTTTGGCGAACGTGTGCAGCAGATTGTCGTCTGCGGGAAAAACGCCACGCTCAAAGAAAAAATGGATACTGCGGGTTTCGGCTCGCATGTCCAAATCTTTGGCTTCTCGAATCAGGTCAGCAAATTGATGCGCGCCTCAGACATCTTGATCACCAAAGCGGGTGCGCTGACGGTCTCCGAGGGGTTGGCGTGCGGCCTGCCCATTTTGATCAGCCAGTTTTTACCCGGTCAGGAGGAAGGTATCCCCGAATGGTTGGCCGAAAAAAGAGCCGGGATGCCCGCGTACACCGTCCATACTGTCATTGACAGCATGGCAAAACTGGTCAACACCCCCACATTGTTGCAGGAATACGCGGCCAACGCTCGCACTTTGGGTCGCCCCAATGCGGCAATGCACGCTGCCGAAGCGATTCTAAAACTTGTCGAGCGCAGTTCATCCCATTTTGCGTCAATAAAAAACCCATGAACCAAAACCTGAATAAAACACGGAACACAAAATTTCCTCTATCTAAACCCCCTATCCATGCTCGCACGATGCAGCGCGTGCTTTCCCCCCTACTCTTTTTTATTTTGCTTCTCTCCGCCTGCCGATTTCCGTCCGGCGGCGCAGACACGCCCACGCCCGGCTTAAACCAGACCCAAGCCTACGAAACGGTCATCGCTCGCATTACCGAGGTGGCGCAGGAAATCGCGACGCAAACACCACCCGAAGTGATTCCCACAGACAGCGGCCTGCCATCCCCAACCCCTTCCCCCGAAATTTCGGAGACGCCCGGAATCCCAACAGGCGTGGCATCCACCTTCACCCCCACCAAGACCCCGGAACCGGGCACTTGCGACCGCGCCGAAGCAGGCGCCCCGATTGACGTCACCATCCCCGACGATACCCAGATTAACGCAGGGAATGCCTTCGTCAAAACCTGGCGATTGATCAACGTAGGAACCTGCACCTGGACGAATGGCTACTCCATGGTGTTTTTCTCCGGCGAAAAAATGAACGCGCCGGATGTTGTCCCCCTTGGGGGCGATGTGGCTCCGGGGCAAACCGTTGACATTTCCGTCAACCTGACGGCACCCACGGACCCAGGCACATACCAGGGAAACTGGATGTTGCGAAATCCGTCTGGCGTTTTGTTTGGCATCGGCCCGCAGTGGAACTCCTTTTTCTGGGTGCGAATCGTCGTTCCTGGCGGGGAAGGCACCCCGGTCGTCACCCCTACGGCGACCGCGACAGCAACCCTGACCGGGAGTGAGACCCCAGGCCCCACAGCGACGCCCACACCCACCGAAGCGGCCGTCCTCTTCAACGGTTCTATTGCTTTCCAACCGGATGGGTTTATTGACCTGGATACCGGAGCCACGAATGGCGCTTCTGGCAACGACATTTCTTACACGACCGATCAAAGCGGAACCCACCCGCTGACGCCACTCGGTGGGACAACGATGGGCATTTTCGGCACCCAGATTCCCACGCCCGGTAATTGCCAGGCAGCCGGGCTGAGCGCGGGTTCCCTGACCGTTGAAACGCTTGCCACAGGAACCTACCTGTGTTTCCGCACCGAACAAGGGCATTATGGCTGGCTGCGGATTGACAGCTTCGACAGCAGCAATCTCATTCTCGGCCTCACACTCCTCACCTGGCAATAGTCCCCTCGCGCCAATGAGCACCCTTTACCTCGTCGCGACGCCCATCGGCAACCTCGAAGACATCAGCGCCCGGGCGCTGCGTATTTTACGGGAAGCGCCTTTGATCGCCGCTGAGGACACGCGCCATACCCGCAAACTGCTCAATTACTTTGGCATCAAGACCGAACTCACCAGCTACCACGATCACAACAAAGAGCTGAAGCTCGAACCCATCCTGGAGCGCCTGGAAAACCACGATGTCGCGCTGGTTTCAGATGCGGGAACTCCGGCTATCAACGATCCGGGCTTTGAACTGGTCAACGCCGCCCTTGCTGCCGGGCACACGGTCAGCCCCATCCCCGGCCCCAGTGCCCCGATTGCCGCGCTAGTCGCTTCCGGCCTGCCGACGGATGCTTTTCTCTACCTGGGCTATCTCCCCCGCAAACAGAGGGAACGCCGCACATTTCTCTCGCAGGTAGCCCACCTCCCCTATACGCTTATTTTTCTGGAAACACCGCACCGGCTGCTCAAATCCCTCGCCGACCTGCAAACCATCCTGGGGGACCGAAAATTGGCGGTTGCCCGTGAACTCACCAAAATGTATGAGGAGATTTACCGCGGCCCGATCCACGCGGCCTTAGCACATTTCTCTTCCCAACCCCAACGGGGGGAGTTGACCCTTGTTGTAGCGGGCGCGCCCCCGGACGCAAGCCGCTGGTCTGAAGATCGCCTCCGCGCGGAACTCCGTGCCCGGCTGGCGAGCGGCGAATCCCCCAGCCGGATTGCGAAGGAAGTGGCGAAGCTGGCGGGATGGGGAAAAAGAGAGGTGTACAAAATTGTACGAGAAATGAGGGGATAAGACTAAGCGTAAAAAATCGGCGTCGTCCGTAACGACAACCCTCCTTTCCCGTCTCAGAAAATCAATTTGCTCTTCGTCGTTTTTTGTCCGCAATCCGGCTTCAACTGTTGTGGTGATGTCGGTCCCAAACCGGCGCAGGCGCGGGCAATATCCGGATCCATGTGTTCGTCCAGGTGAAAGCGTATCCGCTCAGTCATGTTGGATAGAATTCAGCTTTTCTTGCAAGAGAGAAGGATTATTTTGCCGGAACGCCTGTGCAAACGCCCGATCATTTTCGATGTCTGCATCTATTTCAGCCCGTTGGTCGTGATAGAATGACATCGCTGCATATACTGCCGCAAATGGTAAGTCATATCTCCCTGCGATTTCTTCCAACGACTGGCCCAATCGCAGATGCATGATGACAACATCTGAAACCGTGATGCGTGTCCCGGCGAGATGAGGTTTTCCCCCGCGAACGCCTGGCGTCACTTTAATATGCCTGTCCAATATCCTAATGGGTTGCTGTAAAACAGTTTCCATGCACCCTATTATAACCCGTTCCAGGAGATGCATTATGAGTCTTGACGATCCCAACATTTATCCCCTGATTGACCCGCAAAACATGCGCGCCGAAATTGACGGGCTGCCCGGTCAACTGGTTAACGCCTGGCAGTTTGGGCAAACGCAATTTCTCCCCACTGTGGAAAACATCTCCAACGTGGTGATTGCCGGAATGGGCTGTTCCGCCACCGGCGCGGAATTGCTCGCGGCGTATGCGGAGCCGGTGAGTTCCATTCCCATCCACGTCCACAATGATTATGGCCTCCCGGCCTGGGCGCAGGGGCCGGAGACGCTGGTCCTTTTCTCGTCCTACTCCGGGGAAACGGAGGAGGTGTTATCGGCATTTGAGCAGGCGACGGAAAAAGCTTGTACCCGGATCGTGATGGCGACGGGGGGAAAACTGGCCGACGCCGGGCGAGAGAGCGGGGCTGATGTCTGGCAGTTTGAGCACCCCGCGCCCCAACGGGCTGCGCTGGGGTACGCATTCGGTTTGCCCCTCGCCATTCTTTCCC
>DATDOR010000174.1:0-11081 GCA_035293165.1 Anaerolineales bacterium
GCAATCGAACATGCGGTTTTAAGTCGGGGTCTCTTGAGCATTTTCCATCCTGGTCTGGTGGATGTGGAAGACAATACGGGCAACACAGCGCTCCTGAACGCTTTAAGTCCCGAAGGGTTTCAATTTGGGGACAGAAAACAAATCCCCAAAGCCTTGCCAGGCTGCGAGTTGTTTCGCCCTTGTGAGGCTTTTTCGATCCCCTCTTTACCACCCCATCCCCACGCGCTATAATCACCCCGGCCTGTTTGCCACGAGTAGAGACCTTCCGAAAAAAAGGTGTGGGGATGTACATCCCCACACCTTTTTTTCGGGGAATCTCTTTATACCCATCTCAACCCATCAGGAGACCTTATGGTTGACGTTAACGAACTTCGCAAAGGCGTCACTTTTGAAATTGACAACCATCTTTACCGGGTGCTTGACTACACGCACAGCAAACCCGGGCGCGGCAAAGCCACCATCCGCGTCAAGACCCGCAATCTGCGCACGGGCGCAAATATCGAAATGACCTTTACGTCCAGCGACCGGGTTCAGGATGTGGAACTCGAACATCACACCGTCCAATTTCTCTACACGGACGGCGAACACTACCACTTCATGGACCTGGATACCTTTGAACAGCCCGCCATCCCTGCCGAGGTCGTCAGCGACATTGCCCCCTACCTCAAAGAAGGAGTGGAAATCAAACTCACCTTTTACGGCAGCGAACCGCTCGACCTGGACATCCCCATTACGGTGGAACAACGAATTGACCATGTAGACATGGCGGTTCGGGGAGACACAGCCACCGGCGTCAACACCCGCGCGGTCACCGAAACCGGCCTGGAAGTGCAAGTCCCCGCGTTCGTCAATGCCGGAGACACCATCCGTATTGACACCCGCACCGGGACCTACGTGGCGCGGGTCTAAACCCCGGAGCACCCCTACGGATGCGAACCCCTGCGGGTACGGAATGTCCCCATTTTTACGGCGATTATTTTCGCGGACGGAACCGGGAAGAGTGCCGCCTGCTGCAACGTACCGCGCCTGACCAAACCTGGACGCCTGACCTTTGCGCCACCTGTCCCGTCCCGGACATCGTCCGCGCCAATGCCTGCGAACACCAGCAGTTGAACGCCCGCATCCATCGCAGCTTCCCGTTCCTCCGGCGGAGTGTCCGCGTCAACCCCTACTGTACCAAATGTGCATGCGCCGTCGCCGACCCCCACATCGGCTGCGGCCAGTGTCATGGCGACATTGAATTCCTCCTGGGAGAACCCTTTGACCCTGACGCTGCTCCTTGACCTCGATAACACCCTGCTCGGCAACGAGATGGACACCTTTCTCCCCGCCTATTTCCAGGGTCTGGGACGCTGCCTCGCGCCCTACGTTGAGCCAGGAAAAATGATGCAAGCGCTCCTAAAGGCGACTCGGAAGATGATCGAAAACAACCAACCGGACCGCACGCTCAAGGAAGTTTTCGACGCCCATTTTTACCCCGCGCTGGGCCTCGCCTACGACGCCGTGCAGGAAGCCCTCGCCCACTTCTACGCCCACGAATACACCCACCTGCGCCCGCTCACCCAACTGCGCCCGGACGCGGTCGCGCTCACGCAAACAGCCCTCAAGCGCGGCTACCGGATCGCCGTCGCAACCAATCCGCTTTTCCCCGCCACGGCCATCCACCAACGAGTGGCCTGGGCGGGACTCCCCCCTGACGAAATCCCCTTCGCCCACATCACCACCTCCGAAAACGCCCACTTTGCCAAACCCAATCCGGCTTTTTACGCCGAAATCCTGGCGCACCTCGGCTGGCCAGAGGAACCGGTCTTGATGGCCGGCGACGACCTCGAACGGGATATTGCCCCAACCTCCCGCCTGGGCATGTCCAACTTTTGGATTCATGAAAACGGCGCTCCCAACGGGGAAATCCCGCTCCCCCCAACCGCTTCTGGCCCTATCGGGGCGCTGCTCCCCTGGCTCGACCAGACCGGCCTCGCGGTGCCCTCCTTCAATAGACCTGACGCCATCGCCGCCACCCTCCGCGCCACCCCGGCAGTCCTTAGCACCCAATTGTTGGCCCTGCCCTCGGACACCTGGCAGCACAAACCCTCCCCCGGAGAGTGGAACCTGACCGAAATCGCCTGCCACATGCGCGACGCCGAAGAAAGCGTCCACCTCCCCCGCCTCCAACAGATCATCCGGGAAGATAACCCCTTCCTGACCGGGGTGGACACCGACTCGTGGGTAGAAACTTATAATTATTGTGACCAGGATGGCCCCACCGCCTTGCGTGATTTTGTCAACCACCGCCTGCAAACCCTATCCCTGCTCGAAAACCTGACCGAAGACGTGTGGCAGCGGCCTGCCCGTCACGCCATCTTTGGGCCCACAAATTTCCAGGAAATCAGTCATTTTATGGCCGAACATGACCGGCTCCACATCCGGCAAATCCGCCAATTGACCACATCGAATTGAAGGTACCGCTCAGGCTAAGGCAGAGGGTCATTTCCACTCTGGTTCGTTGCGCTTCCGATGCTCCGTATCCAACCCTGACCCGATGGGTTAAATCAAGTTAGCACGCCTGTAAAGGAGAGAGATATGCGAAAAAGAGTTGTCATCACCGGTCTGGGGTGTATCAGCCCCCTCGGAAATGACGTACAAACCACCTGGCAGAATATCACGAATGGAAAATCCGGTGCTGGGCCGATTACTCACTACGATGCCAGCGAATACAAAGTGCAAATTGCCGCCGAAGTCAAAGGCTTCGACGCCAAAGAGCTTTTTGGATATCGCGCAGCCCGAAAAATGGATCGGTTTACCCACTTCGGCCTGGCCGCGACACAACAGGCCGTTGCCGATGCCAGACTCGACATCCATGACGGAAACCGAGATCGAATCGGCGTCATTCTCGGGACGGGCATAGGGGGGATTGGCACGTTATACGAACAGTTCCATGTGATGCAGGAGTCGGGGCCGAACCGTGTCAGCCCATTTCTGATCCCGATGATGTTGCCGGACAGCGCTGCCGGTATGGTCGCCATCGAGTTGGGCGTCCGCGGCTCCAACTTGGCCGTTGTGACGGCCTGCGCCACGGGGACCAATGCCATTGGTGAAGCCGCTGCCATGATCCGGCGGGGAGAAGTGGACGTGGTTTTGGCGGGTGGCGCAGAAGCGGCCATCGTCCCGATTACCATGTCCGGGTTGGGGGTGATGAACGCAATGTCCACGCGCAATGATGATCCCGAACGCGCTTCCCGCCCTTTTGACAGGGATCGCGATGGTTTTGTGATGGGGGAAGGTGCAGCAACCCTGGTGTTGGAGTCGATTGAGCACGCGTTGGTGCGTGGTGCAACGATTCTGGCAGAAGTTTCCGGGTATGGTTCAACGAACGACGCCTACCATTTCACCCATCCTGCGGAAAACGGTAAAGGCGCAAGCCAATGTATGCGCGCGGCGCTCGCCAACGCTGGTTTGAACTTAAATGACATTCAATATATCAACGCGCATGGAACGAGCACGCCGCTCAACGACAAAAGCGAGACAACAGCTATCAAGAACATTTTCGGTGAACGGGCATATGATATCGCGGTTTCATCCACCAAATCCATGACCGGACATCTGCTGGGCGCATCTGGCGCGCTGGAAGCGTTGTTCTGTGTCCGTGCGCTGGTGGACAGGATTCTCCCTCCGACGATCAACTACGAAAACCCTGATCCAGAATGCGATTTAGATTACGTACCCAACCATGCACGGCAAGTAGAAAAACTCGACCATTTGATGTCCAACTCATTTGGTTTCGGTGGCCATAATGCAACGGTGATTATGAGCCGTTACCGCGAGCAGATTGGCAAGGAGAATGGACAATGACGCGCTATGCACATATTACCGGGTGGGGGATGGCCGTTCCCGAACGGGTGTTGACAAACCAGGAAATTGCACAGTTTGTGGACACCAATGATTCCTGGATTCAAGAACGAACAGGGATCCGCGAACGCCGGATTGCCAGCCCGGAAGAAACAACAGGAATGTTGGCGACCCAGGCGGGCATACGTGCAATGGAAGTAGCAAATGTCCGGCCTCCGGATGTGGATTTGATCATCGTCGCCACTTCCTCGCCTGAACACCTTTTTCCAGCTACGGCCTGTCTGGTTCAGGATCGGATTGGGGCGACTAATTGTGGAGCGTTTGATATTCTTGCTGCGTGCAGTGGGTTTATTTATGCAATGGATCTGGCTACACAAGCCATTCGTACCGGCTCGATTAATACGGCTTTAATCATCGGGGCAGAAACGCTTTCCCGGTTGGTCAACTGGCGCGACCGGACGACGTGTATTTTGTTTGGAGATGGTGCAGGCGCATTCATCATGCAAGGAAGCGATGAACCTGGGGGGGTATTGTCCTCCTTACTGCGGGCAGATGGCTCCGGTGGGGATCTCCTCTCCATCCCCGCGGGGGGCAGCTATATCCCCGCCAGCCCTCATTCGGTTGGGAATGGGCTGCACTTCATTCACATGAAAGGGCGGGAAGTCTTCCGTTTTGCGACGCGTGTCATGGCAAAAGCGACGGAACAGGTGGTGGAAGCGGCCGGTTTGACGGTGGAGGACATTAATTTGATCGTCCCCCACCAGGCCAATTATCGCATCATCGAGTCTGCGGCGCGCGGCTTAAAACTGCCATTAGACCGATTTTTCATCAATGTGGAACGGTATGGGAATACTTCTACAGCTTCGATTCCCATTGCGATTTGTGAGGCCATCGAGGTGGGCCGGATTAAGCGGGACGATAACATTGTTGTGGTGGGATTTGGGGCCGGGTTGACCTGGGGCGCGGCTGCCATTCATTGGACAGGGCCATTCCCAAGCGAAAAGAAAGTGTACCCGGAGCGGTATCAAGTCCTGGCACGTGCTCGTTCGATAACCCGCCGGTTGTTGCGCCGTGTGGAAGGGTGGATTTACGGGCGGAGGTAAAGGGTCTCTTCTTTCGTATGAAGGGAAAAAGCCGCTCCAGTGGAGCGGCTTTCCTGATTAGGTGAGACTCTAACCAGCGGCATTGGTAGTGCCCGGCAGATTTTCATCCTCAGCTTTGTTACCTGAATCTGAACTGCCAAATTTGAATTGTTTTAAGATCTGTCTGGCCAAATCCAGAAACACATTTTGCTGGAATCCGGCCAGATAGGCCAACAAACAAGGCAGGAGGGGTGAACCCACTTCAGCACTAACCGTTCCAGCCGTGATATTGAAGCCAATTTTCAGAATGATATAGATCACGCTGCCAATGACCAATCCAATGATCGGTTGAGAGACATACCAGATGCTAAATTGTGGGTTGAATTTTTGCTCTGTGATATACCGCCATAGCGCAAATAACGCACCGGCCACACCCCCTAACGCACCAAACAAAGCAGCCAATGTCCCAATAAAGATTTCATTTCCACTGAGCAATCCTTCCACATTTAGATTGATCCCCTCTACTCCCGCTCGAATGAGCAGGTACATCGCAACCACAGCAGCCACACCCCAAAGAACTTCGTAGAGTAATAAAGCATATCCCAGTTGTCCCCATTGTTGAAAACGTTGTCCGTAAATGACTCGATACTCGACCTCATTAATCGAACGCTCTGCTTCTTCAAAGTTTTCTTTATCCGCAAGCATCAACGTTTTTGCACTTCGAATTTGCTCAAGCAAAGCCCGGGCCAGATTCAAGTCATTGACCTGGTTAAAAACCTGGGTTTGCAATTCATCTGCACGGTTCCAAAGTTGCTCCACCCGCTTGTTGGGAATGAGGAGGTCAAGCATCTTTTTCGTTGCCTTTAACCCGGCTATCGCCTCCGGCGCTTTTACTTCTACGCTCTCGCCGATTGGCCCTGGCATTTCAAAAGATTCTTTGCTAAACACCAACCTCTC
Source organism: Anaerolineales bacterium (assembly GCA_035293165.1). GTDB lineage: Bacteria > Chloroflexota > Anaerolineae > Anaerolineales > JABWBV01 > JABWBV01. The sequence goes on from DATDOR010000174.1 coordinate 5,886, forward strand.
GCGCACAACGTCTATGGGTGGAGAGGGTGTTTCGGCCACCGGCTCGCTGAAGGGTTCTATTTCTTCGTCCCGGGCGGCAAATGCATCCGTTTCACCGCTATCCAGTCCAAAGGGAACCTCTTCGACCTCTTCTTCAATGTCCAGCGCGTCCTCGTCGAGGATCCCGGCCCCACTCTCAAACATAATCGCTTCACGGTCTCCACTGGGCAATGGAACCGGGACCCTGGTCGCGGTAAAATCCCCATCGAGGTCACCATCGAAGTCTGGCGGGGGAGTGTGCGAATCTTCCGCGATTTCCAACTCCCGTGCGCGAATCTCTTCAATGTCCAAAAGTTGAGAGGGGACGTCCGCTGCTTCCTCCATCACTAGCGAATCAGCAGTCTCCAACGAATCGCCAGGCGGCTCTACATCGCCCATAATGGTTTCGGCTTCGTCTTCACTGGCAGCGGTCTCATCTTCAAAACTTACCGCTTCTAGCGATTCTTCGCTTTCGGAAAGAATTTCTGCAATATCTTCCGGAATAGCTTCGGAAGTTTCATCCATTGATCCCGATTCGGAAAAATCCTGGACGCTACTCTCTAGGAATTCTTCCTCATCAACTTCTTTAAATGGTATTCCCCGGTTGGGGATCATTTCATCCCCTTTTCCTTCGATAGGGGTTGGGTCATCTTCCATGGTCAATCTCCTTTGCAAGTTGCATGTAGGCTGCTGCGACCCGGCTATTGGGTTGGTAGTCGAGTACGGATTTTCGTGCTGCAGGGGCCGCAGAAGCCGCTTCGTCTTGGGGAATGAACGTACGCATCACCTTATGCTTAAACACTTTTTGCATCTCCGAGATGACTGCATTCGCATGCGGGGAATCTTTCCGGTAAAGCGTGGGAACCAGACCCAACAGACGCAAGTCGGGGTTGATACGCTCCCGGATAAACCAAACTGACTCCATCAGGGAGCGCACCCCGCGCATCGCCAGATAATCTGTTGCAACGGGGATGAGCAGTTCGTTTGCGCTCACCAGGGCATTGATGGTCAACAGTCCCAGACTGGGCGGGGTGTCAATCAGAATGTAATCAATCCCCCGGTTGCTGCGCGCGATAGCGTTTTTAAGCCGGAACGTCCGGTCGGGTTCCTTTAAGAGGCGATATTCGGCAGCGATCAGTTCTGTATTGGCAGGGGCCAGGGAAGCCTCAGGGGATAAATCGCGTAAAATTCCATCGAGAGGAAAATCATTCGCGAGAAGAATATCATAGGTAGAAGGTTTAATGTGATAAGGATCGAACCCAAAACTGACAGTCAAGGCTCCCTGAGGATCGAGATCAACCATAGCTACCTGGTGTCCAAGTTTCGATAAAGCAATACCCAGGTTGGCAACCGTAGTGGTTTTGCTCACGCCCCCTTTTTGATTTGCAATCACAATGATCCTTGGCATGTGGAGAGTATAGATTAACCCTCTTGATTCGTCAATTTTTTTTATTCTAATATTTAGGTAACTACTCAGGCTAAAGCCTGGGAATTTCGGAAAAAAAGGTGTGGGTGGGGTGTACAACCCCACCCACACCTTTTTTTCCGGCTCATTTCACTCAAGTTTCGGCATATTTCCCGTTAAAAACGGAAGAGCACAATATTTGTAATGATGATGAGATCAAAAAACGATACGTAAAATCTGGAGACCTCCTCGCCGATTCCTAAAGAACCTAAAATCGTTAGAGTCCTATTAGACTTAAAGGTAAGCAAGAGTGCATCTTACTTTCATTGGTATATTGTTGGTATAATCTTAGGTGAACTTAGCCCCATTAAGTAAATTTGTTGTACTCAGGCCAGAGCAGAAAACTCCAAATTCCCAAGCTTTAGCCTGAGCAGTAACAATTCGTTTAACATTTTCTCATTCTCGAAGAAAAGACAAAAAACGAACAACAGGCATTGGATATCGTCGTATATCCAATGATGCAAAACTAAATTCTCTTTATTGGAGTCCCAGGTGAATCCCACAAGAAATCGAGCTTCTATTATTTATCTGATCTTGATCGTCGCCATCATCGTGATGTTTGTGTTTAATTTTCAACAACAATCGTCCACACAGCAGACGCTCTCGATCAACGAGGTTGCTGATCTGGTTCGAGATGGACGAATCAGACGCATTGAAGGAGATGATGACCGTCTCCGTATCATTTTTGACAGCGGTGAAGAAAGTATCGCTTATAAAGAACCGACCGCCTCTCTGGTTGAACAGTTGCGGAATTTGGGATTGGAACCCAGCCAGCTCTCTTCAGAAAATATCAAAATTGAAATCAAACCCCCCAGCCCCTGGCTAGGTGTTGCCACAGCCTTTGGGTATATTTTGCCCTTCCTCGTCTTGGGTGGGGTTTTCTGGTTTGTTTTCCGGCAGGCGCAAGGAAGCAACAACGCAGCCATGTCGTTTGGAAAATCCCGCGCCCGCATGTTTACCGGCGACCATCCTACGGTTACATTTGCAGACGTGGCTGGTGTAGAAGAAGCCAAGGAAGAGCTTGGCGAGGTCGTAGAATTCCTCAAAGAGCCGGAGAAATTTATCTCGCTCGGGGCACGTATCCCGAAAGGGGTACTGCTCGTCGGCCCGCCAGGGACAGGGAAAACCCTCATGGCAAAGGCTGTCTCAGGCGAGGCAGGCGTGCCTTTCTTCTCCATTTCCGGTTCGGAATTCGTTGAAATGTTCGTGGGTGTTGGGGCAAGCCGGGTCCGTGACCTGTTCGACCAGGCCAAACGCCACTCTCCTTGCATTGTCTTTGTTGACGAAATTGATGCCGTAGGCCGCCATCGTGGCTCCGGTTTGGGTGGCAGCCACGACGAACGCGAACAAACCCTCAACCAACTGCTGGTTGAAATGGACGGTTTTGACACCGACACCAACGTCATCATCATGGCCGCGACCAACCGCCCGGACATTCTCGATCCTGCTCTGCTCCGCCCTGGCCGGTTTGACCGCCGTGTCGTCCTCGACCGCCCTGATATGCGTGGACGTGAAGGTATCCTGAAAGTCCACGTTAAAGGCAAACCCCTCGCTCCAGATGTTCAACTAGACGTGCTCGCTCGCGCGACTCCTGGTTTTGTCGGCGCAGACCTCGAAAATATGGTCAACGAGGCCGCCATCCTCGCCGCTCGCCGCAACAAACGCGTGATCGGGCACAGCGAATTTGAAGAAGCGATTGAACGTGTCATCGCTGGACCGGAACGCAAGAGCCGCCTGATCAGTGAAGAAGAAAAACGCATCATCGCTTACCACGAAGCGGGACATGCTGTTGCCATGAACGCTTTAGCCGAAGCGGACCCGATTCAAAAAATCTCCATTATCGCTCGCGGGATGGCAGGTGGTTATACGCTCGCCTTGCCCGAAGAAGACCGAACCCTCATCTCAAAGAACAAAATGTTCGCCGATTTGGTAGGTTTGCTAGGTGGCCGCGCCGCTGAAGAACTGGTCTTCAATGACATCACTTCGGGGGCTTCCAATGACCTGGAACGCGTCACTCGCACTGCTCGAACCATGATCATGCGCCTGGGGATGAGCAAGGAACTTGGCCCAATGGTATACGGACAAAAAGAAGAACTCATCTTCCTGGGCCGCGAGATTTCCGAACAACGGGATTACTCCGAAGCGATTGCTCAGAAAATTGACAATGAAGTCCGCTACGTTGTTAATGAAGCCTACAAGAAGGCTTGCGAAATAATGTCTACTTACCGGGATAAACTGGATGCCATTGCCCAACGTTTGCTGGAAGTGGAAACCCTCTCTCGCGATGAGTTCGAGAAGATTTTCCCACCGCCGTTTGAAAAGAATGGCGGCACACCAGTTATGCAGGCAACCGTGTAACTACTCAGGTTAAAGGCCTGGGAATTCCCGAAAAAAGGTGGGGGTGTACACCCTCACCCCCACCTTTTTCCGGCTACTTCTTACTCTGGCTGAGTAGTCTCAATCAATCTAACAATAAAGAAGGGCCAGATTTTTGAAATCTGGCCCTTCTTTATTGTTACCGGGGAAAAAATGCTATCCCTCTACCTTCTCTTTCTCGTGATGCATTCGGACCAATTCCCGGCGGAGAATTTTGCCCACATTCGATTTCGGAATTTCATCAATGAACTCCACAAGGGTGGGCACTTTATAAACCGCCATCTGTTCCTTGCAATAAGCTCGTAGCTCATCCACAGTCAGGGTTTCGCCTTTCTGTACGACGACCCACGCTTTGACCGTCTCACCCCGTTTGGGATCAGGGACGCCCGCCACGCCGACTTCCATAACCTTCGGGTGTGCTTGAATGACTTCTTCCACCTCTCGCGGCCAGACCTGGAACCCGCCAGGTTTGATCAACTCCTTTTTCCGGTCAACAATGTAGAAATAACCCTCCTCGTCCACGCGGCCAATATCGCCCGTATACAACCAGCCATCCCGCAAAGTGTTGGCCGTTTCAGTGGGCATATTGTGATACCCATACATCACCTGCGGGCCGCGAACCACGATCTCACCGATTTCACCGGTAGGAAGCACAGTGACGCCATCATCCAGGCTGATGATACGGACTTCCACATCCGGCAACGGGAGACCTATCGAGCCTTCTTTGTTTTCACCCAAATACGGGTTGCAGTGGGTTGCTGTCGGGGCCTCAGACAGACCATACCCTTCGAATAACTTTCCTCCTGTCAGTACTTCAAACTTATCCTTTGTGTCTTTCAACAAAGGCGCAGACCCGGAAATACAAGCTTTGATGCTGTGCAGGTTATACTTACCCGCTTTCACATCGGCATGGTTATTGATGGCGTTGTAGAGGGTCGGTACTCCGGGGAATAGGGTTGCATTGTACTTTTGGATGTTATCGAGCACGTCAGGAATATCGCGCGGGTTAGGAACCATCACCATAGCTGCCCCTAAAGCGATGGCAAAATTCATCCCGGCCACCATTCCATAAACGTGAAAGAGAGGAATCGCCATCAACATCACTTCGTTTCCATATTCCAATGAGGGGATCCATGATCTGATCTGTAAGGTGTTGGCAACCAGATTCCGGTGGAGCGCAATCGCCGCCTTGGGAACCCCAGTCGTTCCACCGCTGTATTGGAATAGCGCTTTGTCGTCTGGCCCAATGTCCAACTTTGGGCGATCTTCGGGTTTAAACTTGCTCATCAAATCTTGCATCCAGACATCCTCCCTACTCAATTGCGCTCGGAAACCCT
>DATDOR010000175.1:0-4083 GCA_035293165.1 Anaerolineales bacterium
CTGGCTATGGAAGATTGAGGAGGTTGCACGACTTATAGGAATTATTCCCGGACAGGATGTCAGTGAAATCGCTTTCTCGTACAATAGTCAATGGCTCGCTACTCTTGAAAGGGGAGATATGATCTGGATTCGATCCTTGAATGATGGAGAAGTGCTTGATGTACTTACCGGGTTTCCAGGGAGTCTCCTCGAATTTGATTTTTCTCCTGAGGATCGACTCGTTGTGGCAGCTTTTATTGACGGGGATTTCCAGTTTTGGAGTTCTGTTATTGATCCGATTGAAGATCTTCGGCCTTTAACCTTTACAAGTCTATTGCGATTCTCACTCCAACCGGAGGATGCCTGGGTATCAGGTCTGGCCTTTTCGTCAAACGGAGAACGTCTGATTTTTGGGACGACTCGCGGGGATATCTATGCCATCGCTCGATCAACGTCACCAGAGCCTGAGCACCAACCATTCCGCTATTTCGAAAGGCTTCCGTTCAATCAATTCACGGATGAGGAAGTTCATCAGATCAATCCTGGATGCGGACACCATGCATGGCATCAGGTCTTGTTGAATAGACCGGCCTCTATCAATTTGGAGATTGCTCAAATTCAATTAAGCCTGGGCGAGAAATTCAACTTAAATATTGGCGGTTTGGAATATCTAGGCAGTATTCCTGATCGTTTGAACGCAAATTCCTTTTTCTACAAAATCCTTGAGGATAACGATCAGAATGTATTCCTGGTAATCCACGAGCCCAACCTGATTGGGCCTGGAGTTGCGTTGGCGATTGATTTTTTGGATAGAAAAGTCGGCGCAGCAGCACGCATTGAATCATTTCAGATCGATGGTATTTTGCTTGAGTATCTGCTAGGAGGGTGGGCCTTTTACATTACCGATGAACCCGTATTTTTCCCTAATATCGAGCAGTTCGGTGATGTTCAATGGCGAAGTGAATGGGAAACTGGAAGCAACCAACAAACCCTGCGGTGGAAACATGCCGGAAGGTTGTTCGAAATCATCCTGCTGCCGGAGCAAACCGGGAATGAGTCTACAGAAGGGACTTTATTAAGGCAGGACGACTTGCTCGATATAGCCCGGCAAATCATCACCCATATGAAATTCATTGAGATCACCCCCTGATATTTAGAAACTATTCGTAACCGTTCAGTTCTCCCACCTGAAGGGGGTAATCCCCTCACCAAGTGAACGGTTACAATTATTCATGGACAATCCTACATAACGCCAAACCCTTCAAAATCCCGGTACAATCTTCGTCCAGGTTCAAGTTTCGGGCCGGTGAAGATTGGGTTTGTGACTGCCAGAAATTCTTCAGCGGGTCCAATAACCTCCAGCCGATACCACGTTGAGCGGGTTGGATCAATCGGATCTTTATATTCAAATTGAAAACTGTCTCCATTGTCTGGGTGTGTCCAAAGGATATCCCCGTTTTTTATGATCCTACACTTAACTTTTTTACCTGGAAACAAAATGCTTCCGAAAAGCACGATCTCCCCGAATACCTCCCCTACATCATCGCCAATTCCGAATGTCTGGCCGTTCAGATCGGCTTGAAAAGTAACCTCGGGGCCCATCGAGACGATCGCCCGCATTTGGCGCAAGCCATTCAGGATCTCGGCTCCTGACAGGTTTTCTGCATAAACATAGGTACGGGGCAAGCCGAGGCGTTCATTAGGTTTGACTTCTCCAGGACGTGGTGTTGGACGGTGAAAATCGCTTCCCCCAATAGCCGTGATCCGAAATCCAGCGTTTAGCCAGGCGGTCCAGCGTTGAACGGCCTGAGGATTCGCTTCTTTATTGTCAGACCAACTGGGATCATTCCAGATTTCAATACACTGTATGAGCGACACGTCCAGATCACCAACTTGCCATTCCCAGGGTTTCAATAATGGATGGTTAATCGAAATGATCAAACCAGAAGCAGCGATTTGTTGGCAGAGGTCTCCGACTGTACCCGTAAGATCGGCAGACCTGAACGCACCAGGTTTTTTGAACAACCTCTCCATCCACGCGTAGGGGGTATCAATACCAAAAGTGTTGAAATGACCCACATCTAGGGTGATCTCTGCCCCTGGAATGATCAGGACGGTTTCTGGGTTTCCAAAGTGTTGAAAGGAAGCGACCGTGTTGTGGTCCGTTACGGCTAAAAAATCTAAACCTTCTTTTTCAGCCAGGGCAGCCAGCTCAGCGGGAGTTAGGGCACCATCGGAAAAATGGGTGTGGGCATGAAAATCCCCTCGATACCAACCCGGTTTTGGATTCAAAGCGCGATTCAAGATTAAATTATTCACGAATTCGTCAACTCCATTGAGATTTTGTCCGGTTGCTCATACACGAGTGTCGTCATTATTTTGCATCAAAGTCATGTTATAATCTATTTTGAGCATTTCCCAGCGCTCTGCACAAGTTAATTCGTCTGAAAAATTTATCCCCGATAGCTCGTTATGGTGAGGTTACATTTCAAATTGGTACGAGCACAACCTTTGATAAACAGGCTTAATATGATTATCAAAGGAGGTGATGTCTATTAATGAGTTCAAATCAACCGAACCTTTCTTCCCTATTTCGCCTGAAAAGCCTTACAAATGAAACCATGGAGATGATTAAATGAAACGTAAAAACTTATTTGGATTACTATTGTCACTCATCATTGGGGTGATGATTCTAGCTGCTTGCCAGCCGCGAGAAGTGGTGGTTACGCAAGAGGTCATTGTGACCCAAGAAGTCGAAAGAGAGGTCATTGTGACCCAAGAGGTTGAGGTACGGGTAGTAGAAACTGTAGAGGTTCCGGTCGAACTCGAAGCGGGACCTCAGGGCGAGATCGTCGTTTCCCTGACGACCTTCCCGAACGCGCTCGACATCCCTCAAGCTGCCGAACGGAATGCTTCAACCGCAGGTTGGCATTTATTCAATAGCCTGGTTTGGGTCAATCAAGACAAAGAAGTTGTACCGGATCTCGCGGAATCCTGGACGATCTCTGACGATGGAACGGAGTACACATTTAATTTGCGAGAAGATGTGGTTTTCCATAATGGCGAACCGTTCAACGCTGATGCAGTCGTCTTTTCTTGGGAGCGAGCGAGTAATGCTGGTTTTGAATACAGCAATTTCTGGCAAGGAGCCACCTCCGTTGAAAAAGTGGATGACTATACCGTTAAGATCACGCTTGCCGAACCGCAGCCAACCTTCTTGTTTATTCTGAATGAATACTGGAACATGGTCCCCCCTGGGTACATCTCCGAAGTAGGTGAAGAGGGATTTACTGAGCACCCGATCGGCACCGGCCCCTACATGTTTGTAGAATGGGTGAAGGGAGACAGGATCGTCATGGAGGCCAACCCGAACTATCACGAGGAACCCGGCCCGCTTATTCAGCGGGTGATCTTCCGGCCGATCCCTGAGTCTTCCACACGCGTCGCCGCCGTTCAGACCGGCGAGATTGACATCGCTAAACGGCTGAGTGCTGAGGAAGCACAGAGCTTGCTGGGTGTCCCCAATGTTCAAGTTGTCAGTTACCCCGCTGACCGGGTTTACTATATCGCCTTCAACAACTTGACTACTGGTGTAGGTCTGCCAACCTTGGACCCGCGAGTGCGCCAGGCAATGAACTATGCAGTAGACCGCCAGGCAATAGTCGACGCGCTCTTCAATGGTTACGCCCGGCTTTCAACGAGCTATGTCACACCGGCCAACTTCGGCTTCAACCCTGAGATCGAACCCTTCCCGTACGATCCAGATATGTCGCTACAGCTTCTCTCAGATGCCGGCTATCCAAATGGCTTCGAGATCGAGTTTCGCTGCCCGATTGGGGCGTACACGAACTTCGAGCAGGTTTGCGAAGCAGTCCAAGGATATCTGGCTGATGTTGGAATTGTCAGCAACCTGGAGTTCATGGAATCTGGTGCCTACTGGGATCTCGAAGCGAATAAGGAATTGCCCGGAATCTTTGGAGACAGTTGGTCTAACGCACTCCCTGAGCCGATTGCCCGCATCGAAGGCGCGCTTGGCCTTGACGCCAGTTATGCAGCCTGGAACACGCCTGAAATCACAGCGTTGATCAATGGCATGAAAACCAC
>DATDOR010000176.1:0-5567 GCA_035293165.1 Anaerolineales bacterium
GGTTGGGTTGGGAGAAGAGATTGAGGAGGTGAAAGATGTCATGCGCGACCTGCGCGAGTGGGGCGTGGACATTCTTACCGTCGGCCAGTATCTCCAACCCAGCCGCAAACACCTGCCCATCCAACGCTATGTTCACCTGGATGAATTTGAAGATTTGAAAGAATTTGGAATGAGTATCGGCTTCCAATGGGTCGAAAGTGGTCCGCTTGTCCGCTCGTCGTACCACGCGGAGGAACAGGTTCGCGCCCTAAGCCTTGTGCATCGTAAGCTGTACGGAGAAACGGTCACAGCGTAAAATTGAAACGGGCTGCGGGAACGCAGCCCGTTTTTTTGTTCAAAAAGCAATGAAATTGCTACAACCTACCTATTTCCTATTAACAAAAATCAAGTAACATACGAGTCAGCGAGTCGGCGAATCGCAAACCGGCAAAAAATACGGAATACGCAATACGAACCAGCAAATCTCTATTATTCAATGCCCACCATGTACACACCCCAACGCGTTATCATGCTCAATCTTGACGGCCTGCGACCGGATGTTTTCAACCGGGCGCTCCGCGACGGGAAAATCCCCAACCTGGCCGGACTGGTGGGGGGCGAACAGTTCAGCCGGGGCATCCAGTTCGACATGGTTTCGACCGCGCCTTCGATCACGTTCTGCTGCCAGGCATCCATCGTCACCGGCGCCCATCCCCGCGAGCACGGGATCACCGGCAACCAGTTTTTCGACCGGTTTGGGAAAATCTCTGGCTCTCCCCGGCACTATGTTTACGACATCGGCGGCCACCGGATGGCTTTTGGGGATACCCTGGCTGTTTTCCTCAACGATCTTGCCAGCAAATCCATCTACCCCGACGTTCCCACCATTTACGAAATCGCCGCCCAACGGGATGTCCAATCCACCACCGTCTTTCACATGTACGGGCGCGGAGCTACACACTGGATAAAACCCGGCATCGAGGACTGGCGCAACTTCTTCACACTCAACGAGTCGCTCGGTATCTCTTCCAAAAAATATGACGAAGTGATGACGGAAAATGTCCTCGAACACCTTCAGGAAGGCCATCGCCCTGGCATTTTGCATCTCTATTATTGGGGGCTTGACCACACTGCCCACGTCGAAGGCCCTGACAGCGAATACCCCTATCTGACCGAAATTCTCGACCCCATGCTAGGAGATTTCATTGCCGAATATCATAAAATGGGATTGATGGACGACACCCTGTTCGTCATTTTCTCCGATCACGGGCAGATCGAAGTTTACGCGGATGACGCCCACTGTCTCCAGCTCCGCTTTCCCCCGCTGGATTTAGGCATTGGGTACGTATTTCGCGCCCTCAAGCGGGACGTGCTGGACATGCCCGGCGAAACCAAAGTAGACTGCGTGTTGAGCATGAATGGCGGACTGGCGCATCTGTACGTCCGCCCGCGCCGCCGGGGATGGGATCATCTCCCCAAACTGGAGCGGGACATCATGCCCGTCGCCGAGGCGTTTTGGGAAGCGACAACAACCGGGCGCTATTACAATGGCCTGTATAATGCCCTGGATCTGATCCTCGTCCGCGATACCGAACGGGAGGGCTGGTACGGGCCGTATTATGCTTTTACCCCGCAGGGATTGGTTCCATTAAACGAATATCTTCTCACCCGGCCCGATCTCAACATTGTTGACCCCGTCCACCGCCTGGAAGCGCTCTCCTCCCCCAACAGCGGCGACATTTTGATTTTCTCCAACTACGCCGAGGGCTATTACTTCTCCTACCCCTACAAGGGCGTACACGGCGGTCTGCATCCTGACGACTCAAAAGCTCTGCTCGCCTACGGCCTTCCCTGCGGCACTGCTGAGCAAGCGACCGAACTCACCCAAACCATCTCCAATGCCATCGAAGCGCGCTGTAAATCCGAAGACGGGCGGCAAGTGACCCTGGCAGACATCTCCTATGGCATCCTCGCGGCGATGGGGTGGTTGTAAGTTGTTCAAATATCCGAAGTGCCATGCACCATTAAAGTGCGTGGCGCTTTTAACCTTCATCCTCATCCTTACTGCCTGCCAGCCTGCAGAACTCCCAGCCTCAACCCCCACACTAACACCGACTCCCACCCTTACACCAACCCCCACCATCGTCTGGTTTCCCCCGACGAACACGCCCACCCCCTTCCCGATCCCGGAAGTTTCCCCTACTCCCGAACAACGTACTGGCATTGGCGATATTCTCTACACAGACGATTTCAGCACCGGCGAAGGCTGGCCGCTGCTCGCCTCGCCGCGTGGGAATGTGGCGCTTGGCCGTAATGAACTGACGCTGACCCTGTTTGAACCGCGCGCTTCCGTTTCGAGCGTGCTGCAAGGGCAATTTTTCTCGAACTTTTATGCGGAGATCACAGTAAATGTCAGCCTGTGCAGCGGGGAGGACGAATTCGGACTGTTGTTCCGCGCCACTTCGCAGGTGGATTTCTACCGGTTTTCGCTCTCGTGTAATGGGAAAATCCGCCTCGACCGGCTGAATGGTGGCATCGCTTCCTCCCCCCAACCATGGTTGGAGACGGCTATCCCGTTCGCTGCACCCGGAACTTTGCGGTTGGCCGTCTGGGCTTTGGGGAGAGACATGCACTTCTTCATCAATGACGAGTTCCAGTTCAGCGTTTCTGACCCCACCCATCCCTTGGGGGGCATTGGCGTCTTTGCCCGCGCGGCAGGGGACACGGCGGTGACCGTCAAATTTTCAGATTTGGTGGTTTACGCGGTCGAACGCTTGCCCTGAGGTGGGGTGTACACCCCACTCACACCCCAAAATCTGGGGACCTCCCCGCCGATTCCCAAAGAACCAGTCCACCCCACCTGGAAAATTGCAGGTTGCATGTTAAAATGACTTGAACCTCCAACCTTCAACCCGGAATTTTCAACCTGCAACGATGAAGAATAACCGCCTCAACGACCTGACCTCCAAAGAATGGATCAAATTCCAAAAATCCTGGTTCATCCATAACCCGCCTCCTCGCCGGAAGGATGTTTTACGCCACCCGGCCAAGTTCCCGGAGACGATGGTGGAGGAGTTCATCACCTTTTTTACAAAACAAGGGCAGGTAGTGCTCGACCCAATGGCAGGGACGGGCAGTACGCTTGTTGCGGCGATGCGGCAGGGGCGGCACTGTTTTGGGGTCGAGTTGAATCCCGAATACGCGGAAATCGCCCGGCAGGTGGTGGTCGAGGAGCGAGAAGCGTTGGGGGAACTGGCGCAGGGACTGACAGCGGAAATCATCAAAGGCAACGCCGCTTGCTTTGCGGACTATGTTCGAGAACGGCACATCCCTTTGCTCGATTACGTAATCACCTCCCCGCCGTATTGGGACATGCTCCACGCGCGGGGGGCGGCGACACAGAAAAAACGGCGCGATGATCAATCGCTCGACGTGGTGTATTCAGAAAATGTAGTTGATCTCGGGAATGTTGCCGATTATGAGGAGTTTGTCGAGCGGCTGGTAAAGATTTACGCAGGCTTGCAACCGTTTTTGCGAGACAGGGCATATTTGACGATTATTGTGAAAAATGTAAAAAAGGGCGGAAAAATCTACCCGCTGGCCTGGGATTTGGGGAAAAAGTTGAACGAAATTTACACTCTCAAAGACGAGAAAATCTGGTGTTTGCCCCCAGGAGAGGGGATTTGGACGAAGACAGGTTTATGTCCAATCGAATCAATTGAAAAAGGTGATTCTGTCCTCACTCACACAGGCAAACTAGAGCGAGTCGTCAAAACCATGCAAAGACACCATGTTGGAGAGATCATTGTTATACGTCCGGCAATGCTCGGTTGTAGCGTTAGATTAACGCCAGAACATGAAGTGCTTGCCATCAGGCGTAGGCAATATATTCACACAGATGGCACCACTTTTCACGAGAATTTCAAAAGAAGCTACGCGCGAGGAGCGGTCTGGTTGCCCGTCAGGGAGTTGTGCGTTGGAGATGCAGTTGCTTATCCAATTCCCACGGACGAAATGGATTTGATCGAATTTGATACAACCCCTTATTTACCTCGCCCGGAGGATTGGTACGAAGATGGCGATTGGTACGTGACAAAATGGCGAGGAAAACGCGGCAGAGGACGACTTCCAAGAACGATTCCTGTCAATACCTCGTTTCTACGCCTGGCGGGTTGGTTCTTATCAGAAGGATCATCAAATTCATCCGGCGTCCACATTGCAAATCTATCTCAAGAGGCTCAAGAAGAGATTGCAACTTTGCTTCATCAGGTATTTCATGCAAATACAAGCAGGGACAAGAAGGGAGTGTGGTGCCGAAGCAGAACGGTAGCTAGATTTCTAACAAATTTATTTGGAAATGGGGCACGCAGTAAATTCATTCCCAATTTTGTTTTACATCTGCCGCTAGAAAAACAAAAGCATCTTTTGCGGACTTTATGGCAGGGCGACGGTCATATTGGTAGAGATGGTCGTGTTAGCTATAAGACGGCTTCTCCTGACCTAGCTCTTGGGATATTTTTTCTTACGGCTCGCTTCGGTGCCTTGCCCTGTATTCAACGGGATCCCAATTGGAACAATCTATTATTCCGAAGCCTCGATGCGAAGGTGTTACGAGAAGTCCTCGAAAAAGAGGCAAGCCCAATCAATCATATTCGCAGACAGCATTGGCAAAGAGATAATATGGTCTGGCTTCCCATTCGGGACATCAATCGTGTGGGATATGACGGTCCGGTATTGAATCTTGAAGTCGAAAATGCGAATAGTTATACAACGGCTGGCTTTGTGGTTCATAATTGCCAGGACAACCAACGGCTCGCGCCTTATGGGATGGGCAGCGCGTGGGTGAGCAATACGTTTCACCATTATTGTTTACAGTTTCGGAATGAGTAGATGCTCGCCCCCTCCGACCTGATCCGCCTCCCCTGCACTCCCGACCTGACCCCCGCGGGGATTGCCTACGCTTGCCGGTCGCTGGCCTACACCTACGACCGGATGGGCGGCTCTCCGGCGAATAGACTGCGGCGCATCGTGGCAGGAATTATGGTGGAACTGGCCTTTCGCCGTCACCTGTCCAACGAAAACATCCCTCACGATTTGCTGGGGGCAACCCCTTTCACTGACCCGGACTGGTACGATGTGGCGTTGGGCGGGCGCCGTTGCGACATCAAAAGCTTTCTCGTCCACCGCAAAGAACGCATTCGACTGATCCGCTCCCAGCCTGCCAGACTCCTGGAAGCCGAAGCCCTGGTTCCTGTTGGCCAATTTTCATCCGAACACCTGAGTGACGAAGATTTGTACATCTTTGGTTTTCTCACCGCGCTGATCACTTCTCGCAATGAAGACTTACAACGCGCCCAGGCTGCGGAGCAACCCGTTTTCTTCATCCATACGCTGCCAGAACATTGGGCGCGTCCGCGCCTGTGGCGTCCATTGGGCGGACTGGTGATGAAAGCGGAGGTTGAGACACCCCTTACGCTGCAAGTTGGCGGGCAAGGGGAAGATCGAAAGTTCAAGGAAGCGGAAGTGGTGCTGTCCCCCGGTGAACGCGTCCCGCTCACCGGGGATTGGCATGCGGTCAGTTACCTGTC
>DATDOR010000177.1:0-5220 GCA_035293165.1 Anaerolineales bacterium
GGTTAACAATCACGTCCTACAAACCTCGAAAAATAAGACCTGCTATCCCGCTCGCAACCATTCATTCCCATCCGATGCAAACCCATTCGTGATCCTTTTCAGACTTGAATTTTTTGCCAACGAGGGAATCACTTCGTTGGCATTTTCTTTCCTATGACCACCTTCCACCTCGGCACCATGGGCTACGGCTACAAAGACTGGCTCGGTGTCTTCTACCCCGACCACGCCCGGCCCGCCACCGCCCGAAGTCGTACTTCGGCACTCAACTTTTACAGCCAAATCTTCGACACCGTAGAAATGGACACCACTTTCTACGCCACACCCCGCCCGGAAATCGTCCAACGCTGGCGGGACCAAACTCCCGACGGCTTCATTTTCTGTCCCAAAACCCCGCGCACCATTACCCATGACACCGCCCGAAGTCGTACTTCGGCACTGGAAAATAGCCTTGCCTTAATGGAAGAATTCGTGAACGTGGTAGCCTTGTTGGGCGACAAGCTCGGCCCGATCCTGATCCAGTTCCCACCCGAATTTGACTCCACCCACGCGGGTGAGGTGGACCATTTCCTGGGAAGCTTATCCACTCAAGCGAGCGAACCCGTACGTCTACGTTACGCCGTCGAATTCCGCCACCGCTCGTGGGACGCGCCCGAAACCGCCCAAATGCTCCACGCACACAACGCCTGCTGGGTCTCTGCTGATTACATCATCATGGCCCCGCGCCTCCACCGCACGACCGACTTCCTTTACCTCCGCTTCCTCGGTCGCCACGGCACGTTTAAACAAAAAAATCGCGTCCAAAAAGACGTGATCCAGACCCTGGAAAAATGGAAGGGCTGGCTCGATGCTGAAATCCAACGCGAAAACACTCTCAGCGCCGTATACGCCTTCATCAACGATGACTTCTCCGGTCACTCCCCGGCCACAGTCAACCATTTCAAAGCCATGCTCGGCCTGCCCGTCACCGAACCCGAAATCCCCTGGCAAAACAGATTATTGTGAATGATTGAAATCTCACTGATTCTTGTATTTTCCATCTTACTGATAAGTGTCTTTGCCAGCAAAATCTTGGATCGGTTTGGTATCCCTGTCTTATTGATTTTTCTTGCACTGGGGATGCTGCTCGGCTCCGATGGGCCAGGGGGAATTCGCTTTGACGACCCAGGGTTGGTACAAATCGTAGGGGTGGTGGCCCTGGCGTTCATCCTTTTTTCTGGTGGACATGACACGAAATGGGAAAGTATCCGCCCGGTAGTCAAGTACGGAATGGCACTTTCGACGATAGGCGTATTAATCACGGCTCTCATCGTCGGTATTTTCGCCCAATGGTTATTTCACTGGACACTCCTCGAAGGGATGCTATTGGGGGCTATTGTATCTTCCACAGACACCGCCGCAGTCTTTTCTGTGCTACGCTCCAAAGGCGTGGGCTTGCGCGGAAATCTCCGGCCTGTTTCGGAATTGGAATCTGGCAGTAACGATCCAATGGCAGTTTTCTTGACGATCAGTCTCAAACCGTGGGCGTCTGAGCTACGACGGGCTGGCCTGGCTTATTTCGTCGCCCGCCCTGTGAGCGTCGTTCTCAGCTTTCTGTCTACCCGTTTCAATCAGGCAAAGGCATGATAAACGATAGAAAACAGCCCTCTTCCACCTCTTTTCGTCGCGCTCATGTTCATCCCGACCCGATTGCCCAATTTGCCTCCTGGTACAATGAAGCCGAACGCGCCGGGATCAACATGCCCAACGCGATGACTCTCGCCACTGCCACCCGCGACGGCATTCCTTCCGCCCGCATGGTACTGCTCAAAGACTTCGACAAACGCGGCTTCACCTTCTTCACCCACTACGAAAGCCAAAAGGGCCGCGAACTCACCGAAAACCCTCACGCTGCCCTTGTCTTTTATTGGGATCCGCTCTCCCGCCAGGTTCGGATCACCGGAAGTGTCGAAAAACTTAACTCCGAAGAGTCCAACGAATATTTCCACACCCGCCCGCGCGGCAGCCAGATTGCTGCCTGGGTTTCCCATCAAAGCAGTGTCATCGAAAACCGAACGATTTTGGAATCCCGATATCATGATTTTATGGCACAATTCGGGGAAGACCCTATCCCTCGCCCTGGTTATTGGGGCGGCTACCGGCTCACCCCGCGCACCCTCGAATTCTGGCAATCCGGCGAAAACCGACTCCACGACCGCTTCCAGTATACCCGGCATACAGATGGATGGTTGATTGAACGACTGGCCCCCTGAAAATTGTTAATGGGTAATTGTCAATTGCCAGTTGTTTGCGCTCTCCAAATAACAATTACCCATTATCCATTACCCATTAATACTTAGCATGTTTTCCGGCTTCCCCTCCAAATCCCGCACCACCCCGATTCCGGCGCAGTTCTTCACCGAACTCCTTCCCGCTATTGACCATTTGGGTGAACTCAAAGTCACGCTCTATGCGGTATGGCGGCTGGATCAGATGGAAGGCAGCATCCGCTACCTGCGCCGGGGGGATTTCTCCATGGATGATGAATTTATGAGCGGCATGGGAAAAACCCGTCAGGAAGCGGAAATCACGCTGGATGATGCGCTCGAACGCGCCGCCACGCGCGGAACCCTACTTGGCGCCCCCCTGTCTCGTCCAGGTGGCGTTACCGAGACCCTGTACTTCCTCCACACCCCGCGCGGCCGCGCCGCGCTCGAAGGGCTTCAGCAGGGAAAATGGCAACCGGATGGCCTCCGCGACGCCACCCTCGTACAGCCCGAACGCCCGAACATCTTCCAGCTATACGAGACCCACATCGGCCCGCTCACTCCCCTGATCGCCGACAGCCTCCGCGACGCCGAAACGACTTACCCCCCCGAATGGATTCCCGACGCCTTTCGCATCGCCGTTGAAAACAATGTCCGAAAATGGCGTTACGTCGAAGCCATTCTCAACTCCTGGTTAGAAAAAGGACGCGATGACCGAGAAAATCTCCGCGACTCTGAAAAAGACCGCCGCAAATACACGCAAGGCGAGTTCGCAGACTTCATCGAGCACTAACTCAGCCAACGACTCAACTTCGATCGCCCCTTTACGTGATTTGGCTACACGCAACGACTTGCCCGGCGATCCCAATTGCCCCCACTGTCATGGGGTGGGCTATCTTCGCGCCGATGTCTCCATTGGACATGCCGATTTTGGGAAACTTCAACCCTGTATTTGCCGCCAAAATGATCTCCAACAGAAAGCGCATGACCGGCTATTCTCCTACAGCAACCTGCGAGAGTTGCGACACCTTACGTTTGCCACTTTCAAACCCCGCGGCAATATTGGCCTCGGCCCTTATCAGGCCGACTCGCTAGAGCGCGCTTTCAACTCCGCCCGGCAATTTGCCGGACACCACAAGGGCTGGTTGCTGCTACAAGGCAAATACGGCTGTGGAAAGACCCACCTCGCTGCCGCCATTGCGAACGAAGCGGTCGAAATCGGCGTTCCTACGCTGTTCATCACCGTCCCGGATTTGCTCGACACCTTGCGGTTTGCCTACAATGATCCCGAATTCACTTTCGAGGAACGTTTTGAAGAAACCCGCCGCGTTCCGCTCCTGATCCTCGATGATTTCGGCACCCAAAACGCTACCCAATGGGCACAGGAAAAGCTTTTTCAAATCATCAATTACCGCTACATCAACCGTCTGCCGCTCGTCGTTACCACCAACCTGACTCTGGACGATGTCGAACCCCGCATCCGCTCCCGCTTGCAAGACCCGGAACTGGTTTCCCGTGTGCAGATTCAAGCCACGGATTTCCGCCGCCCATTTGATGACACCGGCCACCACGAACTCTCCGCCCTCAAACACCTGCACCACCAAACATTCGGGAATTTTGATTTACGTAAAGACGAAGGTATCCCAACCGATGAGCAAAAAAGCCTGGAAAAAACCTTTCGCTCCGCTCAGAAATATGCCGAAGACCCGCAGGGCTGGCTGGTGTTGATGGGCACTTACGGTTCCGGCAAAACCCATCTCGCCGCTGCCATCGCCAATTATCGCGCTGGATTGGGGCTGCCCCCGCTCTTCATTATGGTTCCCGACTTTCTCGACCACCTGCGCGCCACCTTTGCCCCGGACAGCAATGTCCGCTTCGACCGGCGTTTCGAGGAAGTCCGCACCGCACCGCTCCTGATCCTCGATGACCTGGGCACCCAATCCTCCACCCCCTGGGGACGGGAAAAACTCTACCAGCTTTTCAACCACCGCTACATGGCCGAACTCCCTACCGTTATCACCACCGCCGACAGCATTGAAGAACTTTACAAAACCGAACCCCGCCTCGCCAGCCGGATACTGGACACTCGTTTGTGTACGATCCACGCCATTACCGCCCCGGCTTACCGGGGGCACCTCGCCCGAACGGAAAAATCCAGGCGAGGTAAACGAAGTTAAAAGAAAAACCGGCTTGGGTGTATCTCCGAAAAAAAGGTGTGCGTGGGAGTGTACACCCCCACGCACACCTTTTTTTCGGGCTAATCCCCTTCTCGGCTTAGAAGTCACATTTTTTTTGCTAATTGAGCCAGTTACACATTTTCCAAGACAGGTAAAGGTGTTCCAGTTGCCTGACTATATAATACATCAGGATCAAACTCTACCTCATTTGGCCAGATCAATGTTCCGGCTTCTGGCTCTACTTTTACTTGTTGGAAAAATTTCAAGTCTTCAAGGGGTCTAAAAATTCCTCCTCGGCCTACAACTTTTTCGCGAAAATCCATTTCTGCTCTTTTTCCGTCAGTAAAAGTCAGGTATAAAACATAATCCTTAATATATTTCACATCAACAATTCGCGGAAACATGGTGGCATCCTTTCAGTCTAGAGGTTCGATTTTCACGGGTGTTTCATTCATCCGCATATTATTCCAGTTGTCCATTAATTCGTGCTGGTGAAGAGCAGCCCATTCAATCACCATAGAGAGTGCACGTCTTGGCAAGTTCCTTTGTAAGACTTCACAATGGGATTGATCCCAATTTGAACTTCCATGCCGCTGTAAATAGCGTGGAAGTGAGGCGGCTCATGTTCGTCATAGTACATGCGAATGACTATACCGAAGAAACGGCAAATTTCGGGCATAAGTAGATTATAAACGAACTATTGCAATCACGGCGTAGGAGTAGGTGTTACGACGGTTAGCCTGATCGTGATCGTCGGGGTACTCGTTTGTGAAGGGGTGAGGGTAATCGTCGGTGTTTCC
>DATDOR010000178.1:0-12223 GCA_035293165.1 Anaerolineales bacterium
GAAAATTAATCTGGCAAGTATCCCTATCAATGATTACGACAACGCATTGAAGTTTTATACGGAGGTTTTGGGCTTTGTAAAAAAGCGAGACATTCCCCTGGGAGGCGGTGCCCGATGGTTAACCGTCGTCTCCCCCGAAGAACCAAATGGGACGGAGTTACTGCTCGAACCGAACGCCGATTACCCCGCGATGAAGGCCCTCAAAGAGTCCCTGGTCAAGGACGGCATCCCATTCACCGCCTTCCAGGTAGACGACATCCAAAAAGAATATGACCGGTTGAAAAAACTCGGCGTGGAATTTACGATGGAACCCACCAACATGGGGCAGGCCACTGCCGCTGTATTGGATGATACCTGCGGTAACCTCATCCAGATCTATCAGGTCACTACTGCTTAAAATTAAGTGCAGGAATATTTACCTCTCCGAAAGTAACTTAATAAAGACCTGCCAGGTTTTTAGGGAAACTTTCCTTATCTGCCCTGCGCGCCGAAAACCTGGCAGGTCTGGTTCTTAAGACTTCTCGATAGTTTACTTGAGCGTGGATGTGACGAATTGAACCCCTAATTACCCAGATCCTCGACAACCTTAAATATAATTGCATAGTTGTCCCGATAAATTTCTTGCAGGTTCGGGTCTTCAAACGCCCGAACCAGGAAATCGTCGTGTTTCAGGTCTGAAAAAACGTAATCCCCACCGAAATCCGTGCGAATTCGTTTGCCCGGCGAATCCACCTTTCCTTGTGTGATTTTCACCCATTCTGTGTATAAAGCCGAATCATGAAGTTCCATAAAGGTTGGATCCAGCCCGACGGTGTAAATTTTGTCGCTGTCGTAGAAGAAAAGGCGCGTGAAATCGTCCCAATCCAGTTGAAAGATCGTGCTGCCCGGTTCGCTGTACACTTTGAGCCATAACGCGGCGGCGGCATATCGCTCGGCGGGGGCTGAGGACTGCATCGCGGTTCGGGCGGCTTGCATGGTTTTTATGAAAGGAAAAATCGAAAGCAGAATCACCAGGGCAGGCAGCCAGCGTTTCAGAAATGGTTGTTTCTCTTGCCATTGCTTTATGAATAGCCTGGTGGTCAAGGCAGTGAAAATCAAGACAAAAGCGGGGAAATATTCGATAAACCGGCGCGCCTTGAAGAGCATGATCCCAAAAACGACGGTGAGCAAAAACGCGGTCAGGGTGGCATTGTTTGGTCGTTTTTCCTGCCAGCCCATGGCCAGCACACCCAGTAGAAATACTCCTAAGGCCCATCCGGCATTTTGAACCAGCCCCCAGGTTTCGTAAGGATACCATTCGATCCCGACAGGGGTGATGGCGTTGGTTAACTTCGGCAGTAGATGATTGAAAATAAATGAAATATCATTTGGAAAGTACGGGTTTACGACCAGACCCATGAGTATCCCTGCGGTGGGATAAACCAGCGCTTCCCAGGCCAGACACCGTTCTGCCATCCAGGTCGCGAGAACATATATGCCGGCAATGAAAATCAACAAGGGAAAGGCGTCATAAAGCCATACATAAATAAAGCCCAAAACCATCAATCGGCGAAAGCGTTTTTGATACGACCAATGGAGACTGGTCACCAATATCAAAAGCGAGGCGGATTGGGCGCGGGGCATACTCATGCGATATAAAAAGTCACCCGATAATGCGAACAACGTCAGTGTCCAGATCGAAGCCCATGCCACTCCTTGTTTTCGCAACAGCCACCACACGGCGACAAAAGCCAGGGAAGGCAACCAAATACTTGCAGTTTTGATGCTGCGCGTGAGTTCAATACCCCCGTCTATTTGTGGATCAACCCTGGAAAACAGGCTTAAATAGGCATGGTACAAGAAATGATGGTCGTAAAAATCTTCTTCATTCAAGATGGTATATGGCAACTGGGGAGGGGCAGGTTTTAAGCCTTGCTGGTGAATCAGTAACCCCATTTTGGCGTGATAATAGCCATCGTTTCCGGCAAATCCGGGCGTGCTAAATTGAACGACCCCAAACAGGGCAGCGAACAAACCAAAGAGCAAAGAAGCCTTAACAGCCGTTTGGATTTGCTCTCTTATGTCCTCCTCCATTAAAAACACTGTTCGCTTTGCTAAATACCAGGCGATTAAACTCGCAAAGATTAACTCCCCCCCATCCTCAACGACGCCCAACCAGGCGCTTACCCATACATTCTTGACCAGAGCGTGGATTAGATCAACGAATACTCCAAAAAAAACCAACCCTAACAGTAATAAGATTAAGGATTGGGATAAATCTCTCGCGGCCGGTTCACTTCGTTGATAGGATACCAGAAGAGTGGTTAAGAAGAAAAAACCCAACGACATGAACACCATTAGCTCACCCCAATGGTGTCCTTGTAAGGAATACAAGTCTGACAGGTTGATCAATTTTGCCAGCCAGACTCCTACCGTCTCATGGATAAGCAAGGCATCGTCCAGTAGGAAATATGAAAATACCAAGAGCCAATGCAGGTATAGCGGCGTCTGCTTTTTCTTAAACAATACCCCAAACAACAGAATAATTCCTACCCATTTGATATATTGGTAAATTTCACTATAGCCTTGATCTTGTTGGAGCGAAAAACCGACATCCCTTATAAAGTCGGTAAACAGGTAGACGACATACAAACCGATGAAAAGCAGATCAAATGAAATGAGAAAAGCCAGTAATCTCGCTGACCACGAAGTCTTAATTTGATTGATCACCCCATTAAACTTTGTGGATAAACCGGATGCCGGTTCCTTTGTGCTGGACAGAGGTCGGATTTCAGAATGGCTCATATTGGAAGTGTATTACAAAATCTGCCAGGTTGGCGAAACTGCGCTCCGCAGAAACCTGGCAGGTTTATCCCGTCAAGCAGATACTTCCATTCCCTTCTTAATCATCCATTGTGATTGCCATTCCCCTTTGGCGGCGGTGGCACGATAATAATTACCGGTTGGTAGATCACGATAATTTGAATAATGACAACGGTTCCATCATGGAGACCACATACATGGAACAGGATGACACTATTCACCTTGATCTCACCATCCACATCAACATCGTCGTCCAAAGTGATGGGTGCCCAATTGCCCAGGATGATTTGATTCCCGGTAATACCGGTCACAGGAGCATTGACCGACAGGCAGCCGAAGCCAAATAAGGGGTGAATGGGCCGTATACTGAGGACAACCCACGTGCCATCTTCCATGAGTTGAATGGTAACGATGACTGGAGTACCGACAGTAATTTCCCCCGTGATGATGGTGTCGTCGGAAATCACCAGGGGAAGGCCGTTGACAACCCACGGGGCTGTACTGTTGACGATCCCGACAAAAACAATGACATGCAAGGGAAGATTTTCCAGTGAAGAAATTCGGGTGGCAACCCATGTTCCGTCGCTCAATATTGTGCCGTTTACCCGCACCAAATCGCCGGCTTCGATGCCCGGCTCAACAATAGTCCAATCTCGCATTTCAAATGAGATGCCGCTGACCGTCCAGGGATCTATCGTTTGTACAATTCCGGTAAATTCAAAGGTCGCCTCATTGCTGGAAAGGGTTATCGAGCGGGCCAACCAAATGTCGTCTTCCAAGATCCTCCCACGCACGACAACGAGGTCGCCCACCGCAATCCCTGGAGTGATTGTCGAGTTGCCGTCAATCGAAATCACCCTATCAGAAATGACCCAGTAATTGTCGTAGATCTCTTGAACCAAACCAACAAAGAAAAACGCCAGGCCGGGTGTTTCGTCAACCAGGATAATGCGTTCGGCTAACAGGGTCCCGCCGGTCAAAATGACCCCGGAAACGTACACCGTGTCTCCTATTTCAATGTCCCCTTCAATGCTAGTTTCATCATTGACTACAAGTTCCTGTCCGGAAACCTTCCAAAGCCCACCCCCGATCTCCTCTACCTCTCCGGTCAAGGTAAACTGATTGGTTAAAGCATGCTGAAGCAAGAGAATTCGAACCGCTACGTTCTTACCATCGAAAGTCGTATATCCCTCCACACGTACCAGATCACCGACCTGAGGATCGCCAACAATGTTCGTATGTTTTGTAATCTGAAAGCTTTGTCCGGAAATAATCCAGGCCAGCCCGATTTGGGACACTTCCCCTTCACCATTGATTTGAAATACCGCCTCACTCGGTTTCTGTCCGGCAATTGTGATTGTAGATTGTCCTGGTTTCACTACAACTGCCTTATTGAGATTATTAACTTCTAATTCTCCTTCTGTAACTGCAAATCGGGTGAGCAAATCTTCTGTTACGAGGACGGAAAATTTTGTGCCTTGCACAGTCCCAATGCCTCCAGGGGTTGTGATTTTGTATCGGGCACCTTTTTCATCACGGGAGGTAACTATGTGTTCTGTTTCTCCCAGTCGTTGCGTCAATTTCACAATCCGAGGGGCTTTTCCGGTGGGTTGAGCATCTAATTCATCCACAAAGATTACAGTATTTGCCCCCAGGTGAACTTCACTACCATCATAAAACGTTAAGATGACTTTAGAGAATTTTCCGGTACGGATCCTTTGTCCAGCCACAAGTGTGCCTACCTGGTTGACCGTCACCCATTCACCCTCATCCCCGGTCTGGATTTGCGCTGATCCTTGCATAACCTGTACGGCAGCCGTCTTGGGATCAATTTCGGGAAGAGCAGGGGTAGCTCGTGTAACCGGAACATATTCAACCGCGACATCGGTGGGTGACCCGGCGGGAGTCGCTTGAGCGACCGCTTCTGTAGCGGCAATTTGTTCTGTTGTGAGTGGCGTTATTACGATAGGCTGTTTATCAATCGATTCAAATTCTGCGGTCGAAATCCCCGGCACTTCTGCAACTTGATTGTCTTGATTGATCATCCATCCCATAAGTCCAGCCGTAGCGAGGAAGAGAAAAACGCAAGCAAACATTACCAGCAAAGCCACCGCACCAAATGCCAACTCTCGCCGTGAAAGCAGGCGATCTAATATTGAGCGAACTTGATCCAACAGATTAGGAAATGCGGTATCCCTTCCCCCATTGGAAATCTGCTTGCCTTTGAGTGTCTGTTGTGCGTAGTTGAGCACCTGTGACCGTTGTTCTGTAAATTCGCTGCCTTCAGGCGCAGAAAAATCAACTTTCCGGATCGTTGCGACGAGCTTGAGCAAATTAGCTTCCTGCTCTGGTAAGTCCATCAGACACGTGTCTAAGGATTCACCAACTTCCAACAGGTCTATTTTATCTTGTAGTAAAGAGTCAAGGTCTTGCATGTTTCACTCCTTCGCCATTTCGCTTAAAGCGATTTTCAAAGCCAATAACCCGCGATGTTGAATCGCCTTAACAGCGGAGACTGTTTTGTTTAGAACATGAGCTACTTCCTTAAGGGATAAATCTGCTAAAAATCTCAAAATAATCACTTCTCGCTGAATCTCATCTAATTTTTCTAAAGCTTTCAAAAGCCATTCAAGCTCCAGTTGTTGTTCCAAAACTACTGAAGGATTGCTTATCCGGTGATGAGAGTTTTCCGCATGTGAAATGGGAACCCATTCAGCTCTGTTTTCCTTGTGAAAATGATTGATCAAGAGATTATGGGCAATTCGATACAGCCAGGCGGAAAATGGTACGCCCATATCACGATAACTGGATAAATTCTTGATCATAAGCAGGAAAACCTCACCCGTCAGGTCTTGGGCCCTATGATGATCGTAGACTCGCGTCCGCACGTATTTGTAGATACGCGGCTGGTACCTGTCATAGAGAGCACCGACAGCATGGACATTGCCATCTTGGGCGTCTTTCACCAGGATTGTGTCACTTATGTCAGTCATGGAATTCCTTTTTGACCGAAACTGGTTTCAATAGGTATAACAAGATTGAGGGAAAAAGGATTCAAAGTTTTAACTGGTCAGGCTAAAGCAGTAGAACGCTATCCTTCTACTCTGGGCTGAGTAGTTACCAAACGTTTAGAAAAGACGATGAGTTTGGAGGGTGATATGGAGGTAGAGAAAAAGAACGGGATTGAAGGTATAATCATTGATCATGCCAACCATTCGTATCGCAGGCTTTTTGTGCTACTTTGTCTCTTATGATTGCATTGAACCGCCGCACATCCATCTTGCGAAAGGCAAAGACCGGTCTTCACCGAGTGCAAAATATTGGTTAGAACCTATGGAACTGCATAGGAATCACGGCTTGAATGAACGCGAACTGCAAGATGCGCGGCGTATTTTTGAAGAAAACCGCGCATTATTTTTGGAGATATGGAATGAGCATTGCAACCATTGAAATCCAACCCCGCGTCGAGAACGTGAAATTTACGGATGATTTAATATCAGTTTCTATCGAGGATGGACGCATCATTACGGTTCCTCTAGAATGGTATCCCCGATTGCTTCACGCGACAAAAGAAGAACGCAACAACTGGCGTGTGTTTGAAGACAGCGATGAGCGAGACATTATCTTTTGGGAAAGTATTGATGAGCTAGTTCCAGTCATTGCCCTGCTGGCGGGTGTTCCCAGCCGCGAGTCTGAGCGTTCGTTTCAACGCTGGCTGCAAGGCCGGGAACAAAAATGATTAGACCAAGGAAAAGTGACCAATGCCAGAAATCACTTTGGATTATGCACTGGATACCGTGCAACAACTTCCCTCCGATCAACAAGAAATGCTACTGGGAATCATGCACAGCCGCCACATTGCCCGACGTCACAGAGAGATTGCCCAAAATGCGCAGGAGTCGCTTGACATTTTTTGGGCTGGAAAGCTTAAACCCAGTGCTATAAAAGAAGTCGTAGAGAAATTAGCCCTAGAATTTAGAATTGTCCGGTAAGCAATCATTTGAAAATTATGGCATCGTTCAAAACGATGGCAAATGTATTTGGCCTTAGCTTGTTCCCTTCTCATCCTTGTAAATTGCACTATCTGTTGTACTCCAACTTTGGAAGCCGAGTTACAGAGAAACTCGGTTTCTTTGTTTCTTTCTAAAAATACGGTATGATTTGCCCCATGCAGCCCACCCCTGATCGCACCTTCGTCATTGGACATGTCAACCCGGACACCGACTCCATCGCGGCTGCGATGGGCTACGCCTGGTTTCTTCGGGAAGTAGAAGGCAAAGAATACATCGCTGCCCGCGCAGGCCCCCTTAACCCGCAAACGACTTGGGTGATGCAAAAACTCGCCCTTGACCCACCGCTGCTTCTCCCTGACGCCTCCCCGCGTTTCGCGGCCATTGCCACCCACATGAACACCACCCCCCCCGATCGTCCCCTCCGCGAGGCGTGGACGATTGCCAACCGGACCGGGGGAGTTGCCCCGTTAGTGAACGAAGATGGAACTCCGTTCGGGTTGGTTAATTCCCTGAGTATGTTTGGGTTTTTATCCCGCTCGGTGGGGCCACATCCACGCCGGGAACAGATGCAGATAGGAGAGATTCTAAATCGTCCCGCCCATGAAGCCAGCGACAATCAAGTGCCTGTGTTCCGCGCCGGAAGCCGCATCCGGGATGCACTCCCCCGCATCTACCGCGAGGAGCGCAACGAGTTTTGGGTCGTGGACGACGAAGGCCGTTATGTGGGGATATGCCGCCAGCGGGATGCCCTCAACCCACCTCGAGTCAAACTCATTCTAGTTGATCACAACGAAGCAGGCCAGGCCCTTGGCGCATTGGAGGAAGCTGACCTGCTTGAAATTCTCGACCATCACCGTCTGGGCAACCCGTCCACACATATTCCCATCCGCTTCACTGTGGATATCGTCGGCAGCACCTCGACGCTTGTTTCAGAGCGGATCGAGGATGCCGGGCTGAGCGCGCCACCTGCCCTCGCGGGGTTACTGCTTGCAGGCCTGCTCTCGGACACACTCATCCTCACCTCCCCGACCACCACCCCACGCGATCACCGCGCCGCCGAGCGTCTGGGCCGTTGGGCGTTCGGGTATGGCGCTCCGTTGGAAGGGGAAACAGTGCAATCGTTTGGCCAGCAACTTATCCAGGCCGGGGCCGGATTGGCCTCCCGCAAACCGGAAGAAATCGTCACCGCCGACCTGAAACTGTACGAAGCGGGCGGTCTGGATTTCGGCATCGCCCAGGTGGAAGTGACGAACCTTAACCAGCTTGGCGAACATCTAGAAAAGCTTTCTCAGGCTTTGCGCGCGCTGCGGGACTCCAAAGGTTTAAATTTTGCGATGCTGATGGTGACGGACGTGGTGCAAGGCACAAGCCGCTTGCTGCTCACCGACGAAGTCGCGGCCCTCGGCGTTTTGCCCTTTTCCCGGCTGGAGGACAATACCCTTCTGGCGGACGGCGTTGTGTCCCGGAAGAAGCAACTGCTTCCAGCCGTTTTGAGTGCACTCGAAGGGTAATTCGATATTTAATATTCGGCATTGGATATTGGTACAATCGTACCCGTTCACTTGGTGAGGGGATTATCCAAAAAAATGGTGTCCGCAGGGGGTGTACACCCCCTGCGGACACCATTTTTTTGGGTTCTTACCCCCTTCAGGTGGAGGAACTGAACGGTTACGGTACAATCAATACATATCCTATAACGAGTATCAATTAACAGAATGAGTATTTATCAGGCCCTTGCAGAAATCGAATCCAATGGCGGCTCCGCTGTTTTATGTACTATCATCGCCAGTCAGGGATCTACACCCCGGCATGAGGGAAGTAAGATGCTGATGTACCCTGATGGGCGGACGGAAGGTTCTGTGGGCGGGGGAGAGTTGGAAGGACAGGTGGTTGAAGCTGCTAAGGAAGCATTGAATGATGGGAAACCGCGCACCTTGGCGTTTTCAATGGTCGATCCGAAGCGCGGTGACCCTGGTGTATTTGGCGGGACCGTGACTGTATTTGTTGAACCTATCCTGCCTCCTCCAACGATTGTAGTCATCGGCGCGGGACATGTGGGACGTGCGGTTGTACATCTAGCAAAGTGGCTGGGTTTTCGAGCCGTTATTAGCGATGACCGGCCTGAATTTTGTACCCCTGAAGCCACTCCCGGCGCAGACGATTACCTGCCCTGCCTAATGGCAGAATTACCCTCCCAACTCCCTATCTCCAACCGCCATTACCTGATCCTCACCACGCGCAACGTTATGGTGGATGTCCCTGGCCTGCCCGCCCTGCTCGATTCACCTGCTGCCTACATTGGTATCATCGGCTCGAAGAGGCGCTGGACGACGACGCGCAATAAATTACTGGAGGCAGGTGTGCCCGAGGAGAAGTTGACCCGGATTGTGTCGCCCATGGGATTAGAGCTGAAAGCCGAAACCCCAGAGGAGATCGCACTGAGCATTTTGGCCGAGATCATTATGTTAAGAAGAGGTGGAGATGGAGAAAGAATGGGAGCCGCTCGATAACGTCCGGTTTCCTGGCATTTGGAGGCGAGTATGGACACGAAAAATCCATCCAGTGGTCTACGCCAGATCACTTTGTATGGCATAGGGGGATTTGTATTTGGCGCTATTTTTCCACTCCTTGGAGTGTTTATTGATTTAATGGTGCGCGGTTTGCCTCCCACACCAGGAAATATCCTCTTTGTAATCCGAAGCCAACCTCTCCATTGGCTTATTTTCACCGCAATACCAATTTTGACAACTTCAGCCGTTTTGATTGGCAACAGGCAAGTGAAATTAATTCTGCTTTCGACAGAACTTGAGGAAATTGTTTCCCAAAAGACTGCAAGCTATGAGAAAGTAATTGATGCCCTAGAAGTAGAACTCGCGAAAGGTGCCCGCCTCGAGGAAATCATTAGTCGAGGCAAAAAAGAATGGGAAGCCATTTTTGACTCGCTTCTTGATATTTTGTTGATCACGGATGAAACTGGAAATATCGTTCGATGCAATCAGGCTGCCATTCGACGTTTAAACACCACTTTCCAGGACATTATTTCGCAAAATATTCATCACGTATTCTATGGGGAAGACTCGGACCATGAAATCCGGCCTGGCGAGGTTCAATTTCCCAGCATACCTGGTTGGTATCATGTTTCTTTCATTCCCTTTGAATACGCCAATAAGGAGAAACGGGTTATCTATTTAATTCGCGATAGGACATTCCAAAGAGGGGCCATTGTGGAAATTGAGCGGCAAAAACAATATTTTGAAACGCTATTGAATACCAGTCCGGTTGCGATCGTTATCCTGGATAATAATCACCAGATTGTCTCTTGCAATCCCGCTTTTGAAAACTTATTTGGCTATTCGCTGGCAGAAATCATCGGCCAGAATTTGGATGAATTGGTCACAACCAAAGAGTCGCGAGAGGAAGCAACAAAATATACGCGCAGTGTGTTAACAGGAAAAACTATCCACGAATTTGGTTTACGTTGGCGAAAAGATGGCAGCAGGATTGATGTTGAATTACTGGGCGTTCCGGTTTTTTTAGATGGTGAGATGGTTGGGGTTTTGGGGTTGTACCATGATGTCACAGAACTTCTCCAAGCGCGTCGTGAAGCGGAACAGGCGGATCGCGCAAAAAGCGATTTCCTCGCGAATATGAGCCACGAGATTCGTACGCCGATGAATGGAGTAATTGGCATGTTGGAGCTCTTGCTTGATACAAAGTTAACCAATGACCAGAAAGATTACGCTGAAACCGCACGCTCTAGCGCCGAGTCATTATTATCATTACTAAACGATATTCTCGATTTTTCAAAGATTGAGGCGGGAAAACTAACATTAGAACTCATCGATTTTGACCTTCGCACTACTGTGGAAGGAGTTGTTTATTCAATGGCACATCGTGCGGAAGAAAAATCACTAGAGTTCATATATTTGATTAATTACGACATCCCGTCACGGCTTATAGGCGATCCTGGGCGATTACGGCAGATACTGGTTAATTTAATAGGAAACGCGATTAAGTTCACGCGCGAAGGAGAGATAATTGTCCGAGCCTTCCTCGATCAGATTGGGGAAAATAGAGTAATTCTCAGGTTTGCAATAACCGATACAGGGATAGGTATACCGCCTGATCGCCAGGCGGCGATTTTTGAGCGTTTCAGCCAGGCCGATTCATCCACAACCCGACAATATGGAGGCTCAGGATTAGGGCTGGCAATTTCAAAACAACTCGCAAATTTAATGGGAGGAGAGATCGGTGTTGATAGCCAACCCGGTAAAGGCAGTACATTTTGGTTTACAGCAACATTCGAGCGTTCCCCTGAAGCCACTGTTATGCCCTCCTATTTAAGTGTGGAATTGCAGGGCTCGTCCATCTTGGTCATTGATGACAATGCAACTAATCGAACCATCCTTACAAAAATGCTAGAGAATATGGGCTGCCAGGTAACCAATTTATCCATAGGCATTGAAGCTGTCCCAACTTTATTGGCAGCAAAGTCACAAGGTGCTCCGTTTAACCTGGCACTGCTGGACATGCAAATGCCAGGAATGGATGGTGAACAGATTTTGCGCAGCATAAAGAAAAATCCGATAGTTCGAGATGTTTCAGTAATTATCTTAACTTCTATAGGAAATCGTGGTGATGCTGCCCGACTCAAAGAAATCGGTTGTGAAGGGTATTTGTTAAAACCCATCCGTCAAAACCAGCTTTATGAAATGATTGTGGCTGTTTTGAGCAATCAAGAAATTTCACCTAATGAGGAAAGTTCATTAATTACCCAGTATACCGTTTCCGAAATTCGACGCCAGAACCTGCGGATACTACTGGCAGAAGATAATCCTGTGAATCAAAAGTTGGCAATCGCCTTATTGACCAGGCTGGGTTACCCGGTAGATATTGTAGAAAATGGATTTCAGGCCCTAGAAGCTTTCCAACGTGGGCAATACAATCTCATTTTGATGGACGTACAGATGCCAGAAATGGATGGCTTTAGAGCCACACAGCAGATCCGTGTTCAGGAAATAGAAGGGCAACACACTCCTATCATCGCGATGACAGCCCATGCGATGATGGGCGATCGCGAACGTTGTCTCGAGGCCGGCATGGACGATTATATTTCCAAACCTATCCATCCCGAAGAACTCCAAGAAAAACTAAACCAGTGGGTACAAATTCAGAGTGATTTGGTGAAGCCTGCTCCTGAAACTGAAAATGTTGCCTCAATAGATGAAACACTACCCCTCGATATGGAAAATGCCTTGCCGCGGTTTGCATATAACCAAAAGTTGTTCTTCGACCTGCTCCGCGAGTTCCTTCACCAATTAGAAATCAAAATACCGGAAATCGAAGAGGCTTATGAGAAAAAAGATCACGAAGGCCTGTTCCAATTGGGACATTACTTAAAAGGAATG
>DATDOR010000179.1:0-6865 GCA_035293165.1 Anaerolineales bacterium
CACCTTTTTTCGGCTTTTCCGACTCTGGGTTGTTAATCTAGAAGAATACCTTTCCCTTCCGGTATAATTCTCACGATGTCCCAAGAGAAAACTCCTTTGGTGATCGGTATTGCAGGCGGTTCTGGCTCAGGCAAGACGACGGTGGCAAATGTGATTTTAGAGCGGGTGGGTGCACACCGGATCGCATACCTGCCCCATGATGCGTACTATAAGGACTTGAGCAATCTACCGCCTCAGCAACGGGCAGAAGTCAATTTTGACCACCCCAACTCGCTGGAAACGCATCTGCTCATCTACCACATCCAGCAACTCAAATTTCACCGGCCTATCGAACTCCCCATCTACGATTTCACCACCCACACTCGCACAGAAAAAACGATACCCGTTGAACCCCATCGCGTGATCATCGTCGAAGGGATTTTGATATTTGGTGAAGCGCGTCTTCGGGAGTTGTTTGACGTAAAAATATTTGTGGACACGGATGCCGATTTGCGTTTCATCCGCCGTTTGCACCGGGACATTACCGAGCGTGGCCGCACCACCGAGTCGGTCATCCAGCAATATCTGGCAACTGTGCGCCCCATGCACCTGGAGTTTGTCGAACCTTCAAAACGTTACGCCGACGTGATCATTCCCGAAGGCGGCTATAACAACGTGGCGATGGACATGGTCGTCGCCCGCATCCAAAAGTTATTAGATATTGGATAATCGCTATTGGCGTATTCTCTCAATATCCAACACCACTTCAAGGAGAACTTCATGTCTAAACAATGGAATACCCCCCCAGCTACGGTCATTGATCCCCAAAAAACCTACATCGCGACGATGAAAACCGATAAAGGGACCATCGTCATTGATTTGTTTGCGGAAAAAACCCCAAAAACGGTGAATAATTTCGTCTTTCTCGCTCGAGAAGGATATTACGACGGCACAATCTTCCATCGCGTCATCAACGATTTCATGGCCCAAGGTGGGGACCCGACCGGAACCGGCAGGGGCGGTCCCGGTTATCGCTTTGCAGACGAATTCCACCCCACGCTACGTCACGACAAACCGGGCATCCTCTCGATGGCAAACGCCGGGCCAGGGACAAACGGCTCGCAATTTTTTATCACCCATGTCCCTACGCCCTGGTTGGATAATAAGCACAGCGTCTTCGGCCAGGTGAAAGACAAAGCCAGTCTGGATGTCCTGCTTTCCATTCCTGCTCGTGATCCAAACAACTCCCGTGCCCCCGTAGTGAAGTTGATTTCGGTAACGATTACTGATGGCTGACCCCTTGCTCCCCTCTATCCGCCAAAAGATCGAACACATTCCCCCCGCCACCCGCCAGATGGTTGGGCGCGTCCTGGCCTTTGCCTTTGTCGCTGCTTTGAGCGTCTGGATATTCCTGATCCGGGACAGGATGGATGAACTCGCCGTTTACGGGTATCCGGGCGTTTTTTTGTTTGCGGGTTTGACCAGTGCTACCGTTATTCTCCCCGCTCCTGGTTTGATTGTGGTGTACGCGTTAGGGGCAGCCCTGAATCCCTTTTGGGTTGGGATTGCTGCGGGTTTGGGTTCGGCAATTGGGGAGTTGTCCGGCTATCTGGCGGGATATAGTGGGCGAGCCGTCATCGAAAATGTGCAATCCTACGAACGGATTCGGGGCTGGATTCAAAAACATGGAAAAGCAAGCGGCTGGCTGATCTTTATTTTAGCTTTTTTGCCGATTACATTATTTGACCTTGCCGGGATGGCAGCTGGCGCGCTGAAAATGTCTGTGTGGTGGTTCCTCGCGTGGGAAACCCCAGGAAAAATTCTCAAAATGGTCGTCGTCGCCTATTTGGGCGCGTACTCCATTCATCTGTTTGGATTGTAATTCTCATGACTGACCTCTCCTCCTATATCCACAATCACCTCGGCGACTCGATTGCCGAACTGATGCGCTACTGCGCAATCCCAACCATTGCGGCGAAAAATCAGGCCCTTGACGAGGGTGCACAATTCACCGCCGAGCTGCTGCGGTCGCGCGGCTTTCACGTTGAAATCCTTCCCAGCGGCGGCGCGGCGGTTGTTTTCGCGGAGCGGAAAGGCAAAGCGGATGGACATCCGTCGGATAAAACGTTGCTCTTTTACAACCACTACGACGTGCAGCCCGAGGAACCCCTCGAACTGTGGGACTCCCCGCCCTTTGACGCGACCTTGCGTGATGGCAAACTGTTCGCCCGTGGAGTGAGTGATGACAAAGGCCATTTGACTCACCGGTTGCTGGCCATTGATGCGCTGCTAGCCCGTGATGGAGAATTGCCTTGCAATGTCAAATTCCTGGTGGAAGGAGAAGAAGAAGTCGGGAGCACGCATATCGAACCCATCCTGCGTGACCATGCTCAAAAATTCGCTGCCGATGCCTGCATTTGGGAGTTTGGCGGGATCAACCATCTGGGTTCGCCCTCCCAGTCATTGGGGATGCGCGGGCTGGCGTACTTCGAGTTGTCGGTCGAGCTTTTGTCGGTGGATGTCCACTCCGGTCTGGGTGGCTCGATTTTCCCGAACGCGGCGTGGCGATTGGTCTGGGCGTTGAACTCGCTCAAGGGCTTGGATGGCCGTATCCGGCTGCCCGGTTTTTACGACACGGTGAAACCCTACTCCGAGCGGGATCGGGAACTGTTCGCAGCGTTGCCTCCAGTAGTGGACGAGTACCGCTCCCGGTTCGGGGTGAAGGAATTCCTGCGGGGGATGGAAGACGAGTTGGAAATTCGTCTGGCTGAAGTGTTTGAACCTACTTGCACGATTTGCGGATTGACATCTGGCTATCAAGGCCCAGGCTCGAAAACTGTCCTACCAGCAAAAGCCTCGGCGAAGGTAGACTTTCGGCTGGTGCCCAATCAAGACCCGGCGCAGGTGAAGGAACAATTGCGTGTCCATTTGGACGCGGAAGGTTTCAATGATGTGCAAATCAAACAGCTTGGGGGCATCAAACCCGCCCGCACCGACCCGGATGATCCTTTCGTCAAACTGGTAATGGATGCTGCTCTGGATGTCTATGACAAACCGATGGAAGTTGTTCCCATGATCGGCGGTTCCGGCCCGAACCACGCATTTATCCATTATTTGAACCTGCCGATTGCAACGTCCGGGATTGGACACCCAGGCTCGAACGCTCATGCACCAAACGAGAATATCCGCCTGGATTTGTACGAATTGGGTGCGCGGCACGCCGCGAGAATTATCGAGAGGTTTGGTGAGGAAAAATGAAAACCCGCCTCGTGAAAGACTGGATGACGAAAAATGTTATCACGGTTTCCCCTGCTACAAAGATGCAGGAAGCCCATCGCTTGATGCAAGAAAAAAGCATTCGTCGCTTGCTGGTTGTCAAAAAAGGAAAGCTGGTTGGGATTTTGTCTTTAGGGGATGTGCGCGAGGCCAGTCACGAATTGGAACGACTCAAGGTTTCGGGGGTCATGCAGCCAAATGTGGTGGCTGTGAGTGCAAATGATACGCTCAAGACCGCGGCGATGCTGATGTATACGAACAAAATCGGCGCGCTGCCGGTGGTGGATGATCGAGACCATCTGGTTGGGATTATTACGGAATCGGATATTTTTAAAGTGTTGATTGCGTGGTTTAATGAGGAGGAAAGTTCGTAATCGTTAACCCGGATAACTTCACTCACCCTCAACGCCCTTCCCCTTTTTTCTGTCATTGCCCACTTCTCTCACTGTGTGCCAGGCTCGTTCTACAGACTGGACTTCTCCATCCGTTTCAGGAAACTCCCCATACCGCACTCGTAGATAAGCACTTGTAATTGTGTCTAGTTCACGGTGGTGATCAGGGAAAATCGCATCCATTGTGGGGATAAACTCCAACGGCGTAATCGCATCCGGGCGGGGGTGGTGCAGGTCTTCGCACAAATCCATTAAATCTGCATAAATCCTGCGGATGCGCGCGGCAGCCAATAAACGCCGTCTGCGGCGGAAATCGGCGACTTGTGCAAGCCGTCCGGTGATGGCATCCAGTCGTTTTCGCCAGGCCTCGCGCAACAGATCGAGCAAGCCCATCTCGCCCAACAACGATTGGGTATCATCGGCCATTCCGGCACGCCGCCTGCGCCCACGGATGACGAGGGCTAAGATAATCGCGGCAGCCATTCCAATCACGACTGCCCATAGAACACCGGATTTTATCCAGGGGCCGAAACGGGCGAAAAATTGTTCGACGGGGGCCAGATATTTTTGCACGAAATCGAGAAATCCCCCGGCCATGTTCTGGAACAGGTTCATCATTCCGGTTAAGGTTTGTGCCAGTTCGCTGTCAGGCCGCAAAGCCTGTACCACGTTGAATAACGCATACCACCCAGCGATGAACAACGGCGTTGCGAGCAAAAAGCCCAATACCAACACGCCCCCGACCATCAGGCGCGGAAGAATCCCCAGCAGCGTATCTTCCCCGCTGATTTCTGCGGCAAGCCATCCGGCAATCCCAACTGCGCCTAACCCGGTCAAGATCATCCCAGCCAGCCAGCGCCGGTCGAACGGGTTCTCGCGCCCGCCACGCAGTGTGCTAAGGGAATCCACTCGTGCTGCACCCATTCCCATCAACCCGGCGAAGAGAAACAAATTTGCCAGACTGCCGAACGTTTCTCCTGTGACAAATGTGTTCACAAAAATATAGAAGAAAAACATTCCCAGCCCGGTTTGGAACGAACGGATGACGCGGGCGGGTTCAATATTGTCCTGCGCCAGGTGGACGCCCCAATTCCAGGTGAACAAAACGGTCAGAATGACGATAAATTCGTCCGGGATGAGCGCAGCGGCATCGGCAAAGGAGCGCAAGGGGCGGGTAGCCAGGTCCGTAAGCGTCACGCTTTCGGTTTCGTAGAGTAGGGTTTTCAGGCCAACCAATAAACTGATGATCAATAGCACCCCCAATGCTCCTCGCCGGATTTGCAGATTGAATTGGAAATGATTCAGGAGACGGACAAGCAGGTATGCGGCGATGACCATGCCCCCGAGAGCAGCAAATGTGTATGCGTTCGCAAGTTCGTACGTGGATTGTGTCAGAGACCGGAACCAGGGTACGCCCCAACTCAACCCCATGATGATAATGCCAAGCACTGCAAATTCCCGCCAGGGCCGGATGCGCGGCCAGGATATGGGGGTCTCGAGGGGGCGGGGTAGGGTGGGGGAGTTCATATGGATATTTTTGATTATACCCTCCCTTCACGCGGTTTTCTCCTTCCGTTTATGCGTCTGCGCTTCGGCACGTTTCTGTGTCCGGACAATTTGCTTGCGGGCCTCTCCCACGCGGTGGACTTCCTCCCAGGCATTTTCCACTGCGAGAACTTCTTCACGCGTTTCGGGCAGTTCTCCGTATCGCACTTTTAGATAGGCATGGGTGATGGAGTCCAGTTGATCACGTGCGGACGGGAGCGCGTGCCTCACCGTTTCAAGAAATTCCAGCGGAGTTTGCGAGTCAGGTCGGGGAATGTCCAAATCAGCGCACAAATCCAGTAAATCGCCATAAATTTGCCGGACGCGGGCCGCGGCCTGGACGCGCTGCCTGCCTTGCAAACGCCCCGCCAGCCAGTCACCGGGTTGGCGAAGCTGTTCGCCTGCCTCTTTACGGAGTAATTCGATCAAATCGCCGCGCTTCACCACATATTCCACATTCGGATTACGCGCCAGGCGTCGGTACCCTTTGCTCAACCCCCATACCATCACAAAAAACAGAATGACACATAGCACAAACCCGGCAAAAAACACAAATGAGCGAACATTAACGGGCAGGGCTTCGACTTGCCGGGCCGTGCCATCTACAATATTCGGCGTATACCCGGCCTCCTGTTCCCAGGGCGGGAGGGCAATTCCGGGTGTCGGTGTCGGTGGGACGATTTCCGAGACATCCGTACCTGTAAACAGTCCCACGAAAAACAATAACGGCGCAAATACCAGAGCGATGATCAGCCCCAGTAAAAATTGCAAAAACACTTGCAACCGCCCCACGACCAATAAGGCGACGGAAAACCCCGTCCCTACCGTACCGAAAACCGCCCCGGTAATACTGCCAAACCACTGGCGGGTGAATGGATTGCCGCCCACCGCGAATCCGTCCCAGGAATGACACCCGCGATGCCGTCAACGCCATCAGGGTCGCGAACAGGAAGATTCCAAACATGCCCACGCCAGGGAGTTCGCGATTCCCGGATAGAGAAAATATCCCATATACCAAAAACATCCCAATCCCCAATCGGAGAAACCCCATCACCGCAAAGCGTCCCACCCCTTGCCGGACGAACGTGAATCCCCGCCAGAGCAGCCACGCCAGCGCAATCGCCAGCCAGACCTCCCCCGGAATCAACGCTGTAAGTTCACCGATGCCGCGCAAAGTAGTCGCGAACACATCAAATTCGGTCTGTTCTGCAGACTGGAGCAAAATATTCGACCCAATCAGATAACTGAGAATCAAAAACACGGCCAATATTCCCCGTTCAACCGTTTTATTTAAGTCAAGCGTATTCATCACCCGCGCCGTCGCCCCCGCTAAAACCATCCCCGCCAGGAAAAACGAAAACGGCAGCCAGGTCGGATCACTCGCGGTCGCAGGTCCCATTCCCTGGTACAACAATACCAGCCAGGAAATCTCCATCACCGCCGCACTGAAAGAGGCCAGGATTTCCCAGGGGTTTGTTGAAGAAGCGAGTTGATTGGAATTTTCAGCCATGTGTCCCATATTTACCTGTTTACCTTATTTACCTGTCTACTTTCCCCCTCCTCCCGAAACGGCAAATGCACCACCCGCACTTTGGGGATGTCCGGGGGCTTCTCTTCTGCAAACGAAATCAGCGTGATCTTGCGCCCGTGATGCTTCAAACTTACCAACACTT
>DATDOR010000180.1:0-3696 GCA_035293165.1 Anaerolineales bacterium
GGCGTCCATCTCTGCCGCGTTGGCGAACCAGTCCATTTGTCCACCGGGGGTGGTGAAGGCACGGTAGACGGCTTTGGGGGTCGCATCAAAGGTGCGGGTTAGTTTCAGGGTGGTAAAGGGCATATTTTCTTCCTCTTGGAAACCAGTCTGGGACATTACGACGCCCTTCAACAAACGATGAAGGGCGCCACAGGTGAGACTAGGCAGGAACGGGTTCTGATTCACTCAATGCTTCGCGAGCAGTGGTGAGAGCAGTTTTGATTTGTGCGGTGTGCTGCTGGAAATGCGTGCGGATGCCCTGTTCAAAGTTGCTGGCGGCTGCGAAGTAGGATGCTTTGTTCGTGTAGTATTTTTCAGGCAGTGCTCTAATCAAATTCATGTTGAGTTTGATGCTGTATTTGAGTTCCTTGAGCAGGCTTTCGACATCGTAAGTCTTGGCAATGGCTTGTACCAACAGGTTGGAACCGGGGTATGCAGGCCCCTTGTTTCCATTTGCGAGCAAATCCCAGGCAGCGTGCGACCAGCGTTCCCCAACCAGCAAGTGCGCGACCACTTCTTTGGCACTCCATTCGCCGGGGCCAGGGTTATGGCTGGCTTCTTCTTCGGTGTAATCTGCGAAGGCTTCTTTCAGAGCAGTGAGTTCTTCTTTGTAAGCGGCGAGGCCGATTTCAGCCAGTTGTTCCGGGGCGGGCGGGAAGTCGGGGATGGGGCGTTTGGAGAGTTCGACTTTCATGTCGAGCTTTTCACCATTGCGGTACACAACGGTGTTGACGACATCCCCGCCTTTGTGCTTGCCAAGCACTAGGCCGATGTCGGGAAACCGCCGGATTTCCGTGCTTTCGATGACGGCGATGATATCGTCAGCCTGCAAGCCGGACTTTTGTGCGCCCATGCCGTCCAGAACACCCGAAACGTGAACGCCATAATCCACGGGGAGGTTGAGCCGTTTTTGGAGATTTTCGTCCACCAGCCCACCGACGAAGAAACCAAGCATGGGGCGATCATATTGCCGCTTGTCCACGCCCTTTTCGAGGACTGATTTCAGGTTAGCAAGGGCGGAAGGCCATTCTTTGTCAAACGCTTCTGCACCACTTTCCGGCACATCGTCGTGGAACAAGGTCACTTTTGTGCCTTCGCCGTTTTCTTCAAGTAAAACACGAACGCGCGTTGGGGCTGGTTCCCCCAGGCCATGCCAAGAAAAGGCGACTTTGTGATTCTCTTCGAGGTGGACGAATTGGCCGGCCGTATAGTAGCCTTCGTTCCACCAGACGTAGACGCGCCCACCCTCGCGGGGGTCTGCTTCGACGACATCACCGAACCATTCCTGCAGGCCTTGAGCGCTGGTGAAGGCCCGGTATAGTTGCGAAATCGGGGCGGCAACTTCTTGGGTATAGGTCAGGGTTTTTGTAGACATGGGAACCTCCAGATAAAATGATGATCCCTATCAGGGATGAAGATGGTGGGTTCTGGCGTCCCGAAAATAGGACGCCAGAACCCAAGGACTAAGGAGAAACTACCAGAATCTGTAAACTGGTTTATTCTTTACCACCAGCCGCTTCCAGAACTGCGGCGATTTCGTCGTAGCCGTTTGCTTTGGCAAGGGCAAGCGGGGTTTTGTTTTGGTAGTCGGGGATATTTGGGTCTGCGCCGTGATCGAGCAGCCATTTGACCATTTCCAGGCGACCATAATTCGTGGCGCCCTGGAGCGCGTGCCCGGCGGTTTCCAGGTTTGCTCCATGAGATTTGAGCAGTTCGACGATTTTGAGGCTGCCACTCATCGCGGCGTGGTAGAGCAGGGAAATGCCATGCGCGCCGGTTGCGTGGACGTTGGCAGGGTCAGTTTCGATGAACGCCTGCACGTCATCCACTCGCCCGAGCATGGCGGCGGTGGGGATGGTGAGCGAGGCACCCTGTTCGAGCAGGTATTCAGCGATGGCGCGGTTGCCAACGTGAGAGGCCGCGCCGAGTGGAGTCTCCTGCCAGGGTTCGTACATGATGTTGAGCAGGGAGGGGTCTTCGGCCAGGAGTTCTTTGACGCGGGCGAGGTTGTAGTGGGAGACGAGGACGATTTCGGGGGGTGTGGACATAATGGATTGGGTATTAGAGATTGGAGACTGGAGATTGATTAACCGGTTATCCAGTAACTAATTCAAGCAAAGTTGAACCGTTAGCGTTGGATTGTAGAGGTCGGGGTCGTTATACTCAGGTTCAGACGCGTCTACGGCTTCGATGAGGTTGAGGGCTTCGGGGACGGTGATTTTGCCTTCGTCGAGCAATTCCAAAATAAGTAGATGTTCTTGTTCCATTGGGCGCCTCCTCAAGTTTGCCCATTAAGATTAACTATCGGGGGGTTTTAATCCTTCGTAGCAAACAATTTCTTTACCACTTGTTTGCCCTTTGAACTATTTTGATACCCACCATCCACAGGTACCATCCAGCCCTTCTATTTCTGCAACCAATTGTTGAAAACGCGGTCCTTCATGGGATTGAATGGCCTGGAAAAAATTGCCAATGTGCTCGAGAAACCAATGTGGGACAGCCATAATTTTCTCCTGAAACCAAAATTAGATAAATATCTAATTAGATAATAATCTAATTTAATAGCAGAGTCAAGAATTTCTTATCATTCACACATTTTCAACGAAAGCGTACGGGAATTTCCCTTCCCGCGGGGGTTGACAACATCCATATGTTGGGGTAACGCAGACAGCGATAGTTAACCCCCTATTAAAAAATCTGTGGATAACTGCCCCAAAACTGTGGAAAACCCCTCTTAATTGGGGAAAACTTCGCTCTTTTGTTCAGAAGTGTCTTTTTTCCCCAACCCCATATATGGGGGGTTAATTTTGAAACCTGCCCATATCTTTGTTTCGCACTTTTTGGCTTCTACAAAGTAGTCTGTTTTGTTTTTCCTATCCAAAGTTGTTCCAGATGATGGTTGGGGAAAAGTAGGGATTGTGATGCCATCATATATACGGTCAGTTTCTTTCTTCTTCCCATTTGTGGCGAAACAAGGGTTCTTATTTTTTGGTTCTCCACATTTCCACAATGCCTACTAAGATTACGAACTACAGATCTTTCCCCGCCCAATGATTGAGCTGTAGAAAAGATGAATAGCCAACAAAAATGTGAGTTAAGCCTTTTCTTTCCACTCCCAAAGCCCATAAACAACGTTAGCATCCATTTTGACTCCTGTCTCGCCGAGTATTATGCCAATTTCACCAAAATGATAAAACTCGTGAGCGATCAGGGAGGACATAAACGCGATGGGAGACCCTCCAAATGCTTTTACTTTGCCAGCACCCAGGGCACGTGTCAGCAAGCTTTCGATGGCATACCCAGAGGTAACTATCGATTCTTTCAGAACATCGTGATTATCATAGTTGTCTTTGGGGATTTTTTTAGATTCTTTGCGAGATCAGGAACAGAGGGTTCGATCCAGGCCAGGCGGTTGTTGTGCAAATGGCCCAGAATCGCTCCAACTGTGCGACCACGCCTAAGTTTTTTTGTCAGTCCTTCGGCTACTCCCAATGAATGATTGGATGTGGTAACAATGGGGTAACCGTTCACTTGGTGAGGGGATTACCCCCTTCAGGTGGGGGAACTGAACGGTTACACAATGGGTTTGCCACGTGGAAAGAAGAGGTTCCGTCATCTATTTCTCCTGGGTAGGGCGAACCCAACGGGGATAAGCCC
>DATDOR010000181.1:0-3057 GCA_035293165.1 Anaerolineales bacterium
GTTGTCAAATCCGATTTCCCGGCCTGGAACCTTTATCCTGACGGGCCATGGAATTACGCGCTGTGTGTGGATGAGGAGTCGCTGAAAGACCTGAAGGTGGAATGGAACGAAAATTGCCGCGACCCACTGGATGCTGCCAACCCGCCATTGAAGGTGGTTGTCAATGCCCGCCGGGTGCG
Organism: Anaerolineales bacterium; assembly: GCA_035293165.1. Taxonomy (GTDB): domain Bacteria; phylum Chloroflexota; class Anaerolineae; order Anaerolineales; family JABWBV01; genus JABWBV01. The sequence goes on from DATDOR010000181.1 coordinate 180, forward strand.
CGGCTGGCGGATGGTGCATACCCGGCGTCTCAAACAGTTTGGGCACTGGACCGAGGATGGCAAATTCTGCCGCGGGACGCGCACGATCCAGGGCGATTTCCAACTCACCCCACCCTTGCCCGATCCACAGCGGCTGCCCGCCAAGTTAGAGAGGGAGATCGAGGAGATCGAGTTGATCCCGTATGGAGCGACTCTGCTGCGGATCACCGTATTTCCGCAGGCATGAAAAGAGATGGAGAAAATACAAAACCTGGCCAACCCATTGGGCATTTTCATCCGTCCGCTCACGGAAGCAGATGAGCCGTTTCTCTGGGAAATGCTGTACCAGGCCTTGTACGTTCCAGAAGGCCATCCTCCTTTTCCACGTGAAATTGTGCAAGAGCCGGAAATCAGCCGGTATGTTCAAGGTTGGGGTAAGACAAATGACCTGGGTTTTGTCGCGCTGGAGGGGGATAAGCCGGTGGGCGCCGTTTGGGTTCGCTTGTTGCAGGGTGATCATAGAGGCTTTGGCTACGTGGACGAAACGACGCCAGAACTTTCTATCGCCGTCTACCCTGAATATCGTGGCAAGGGGATCGGGAGTAGATTAATTGCCCATCTGCTCGAAAAGGCACAAGCACGCTACAGGGCGATTTGCCTGAGCGTATCGCCAGACAATCCGGCGATCCGGTTGTATCAAAGGCTGGGGTTTGAAGCTGCAGGAGAAAATCGTTCATCGCTGACGCTCCTCAAGCGATGGAACAAAACGTCCAAAGACAAAACGGAGCAAACAATGCGAATATGACGGCCTTCAACCAACAAGAATTTGGGTTCTGTGGGAATCGGCGGGGAGGTCTCCAGATTTTGGGGTGTGAGTGGGGTGTACACCCCCACGCCCACCTTTTTTCCGGGCCATTTCTACTCTGGGCTGAGTAGTCATGTATAATCTTATTCAATACCCTTATCAGGCAGATTAAGGAGAAACCATGTCGGCAAGCCATGCGCCACAAGAAGTCAGTGGTGCGCCGCGAGCTTGTCCAGACGATTATCTACGAAGGGAAATGAAACAAAAAATACTGGTTAAATATCCTCTATGGATTTCATTGATAATTTTTTGTCTGCTCACTTTGGCTTTGTTGAGCACGTCTTTTATGAGAACGCATGGGCATATTGGTTACCCATTGGACGACACATATATCCACATGGCGATAGGGAAACACTTTGTGAATGATGGTTTTTGGGGCATATCTGCCAACGGGTTTTCTTCAAGTACTTCATCCCCACTATGGACATTATTAATCGCATTAACTTACCGGTTGCTAGGCGTAAACGATTGGACACCGGTCGCGCTTGGTTTGATATCTGGAAGTCTCGCCATTATCATTTGTTATCACTTGTTAAGGAAGAATACGAACAATGCTTTGCGGTTAACGATTTTTCTGGCGCTCATCATCCTGTTTACGCCTTTGCCTATTCTGGCATTGACAGGGATGGAACATGGCCTTCATGGTTTTTTGACTGTGGGGTTGGTTTATCACGCGGCAACATTATTAACCAAAAGCGAATCCAATTCGCGTCCATTTGCTTTGCTTCTCATTTTATCTGGTTTACTCACGATGACCCGGTATGAAGGATTGTTTCTGGTTTTCTCAATCGCATTATTGCTTATCACCAGAAAGCGGTTTTTTGCAGCATTTTGGACAGTTGCAGCAGGGCTGTTACCGGTTATGGTTTACGGTTTTTATTCGTTAGCACTGGGATGGTATTTCTTGCCAAACTCTATTTTCCTCAAAGGCAATGTGCCCGTTTTTACATTGGAAGGGATGAGCCATTTCTTTCTGAGTGTATCCAGCAAATTGAATGTCACTCCACACATTTTAGTGCTTGTGATTGCCTGTCTGGGTATCTATTTATGGTGCGATCACCAGGGAGTTTCCGGGGAAAAAGAGCGTTACCTGATCACCTTATTTGTTTTGATGACGCTTTCGCATCTGCAATTTGCCTATATAGGCGAGTTTTACAGATATGAAGCCTATCTTGTGTTGACTGGAAGTTTGATTTTAGTGGATATGGTAATCTCGCTGATAAGCGTTCGTTCTGCTAAAGCCGGTAATATTTTCAATTTCGGTGTGGTATTTGTTTTGGGGGTTTTCGTCATAATGCCTTTGGCATTTAGAACCGGAAGGGCTTTTCGAGAATATCCGATTGCCATAACGAATATCTATGAGCAACAATACCAGATGGGAATATTTTTGCAAAAATACTATTCGGGAAAAGCGATTGCTGCAAATGACATGGGAGCCATCAATTACCTGGCGGATATAAAAACACTGGATTTGTTTGGAATCGGTAGCATGGAAGTCGCCCAGGCGAAGCGGAACGGTTTGTATGACAAAGATGTAATCGGTGAATTGGTGTCGAGGCATCATATCGAGATTGTAATGATTTACACGGACTGGTTTGAAGAAAACTTGCCTCCAGAATGGATAGAAATTGGCGCATGGCAAATTGCTGATAAGGTGGTGACTGGGGGCGATACCGTTTCATTTTATGCACCTGGCGCTTCATGGGAAGAAGATGTAACCGCCCATTTGAAAGATTTTTCTGATCAACTTCCTTCAACCGTAAATCAATCCGGACGATACACTGCCCCCTAGCAATTTTAGGAGACGCATCAAGTGTATAATTTCAGACCATGAGTGTTTTATCCCAGGACACCCACCCTAAAATGGAAGCCTTGCAATTTGAACTCATCCGCCACATGCCCTCATGGAAAAAAATATCAATCGTAGATGACTTGAATGAGACCGTCAAAACATTGGCAATCAGCGGCCTCCAAGGACGGTATCCTGACGCGACCCCAAAGCAAATCCATCGCATGTTGGCAGAACTCATGCTT
>DATDOR010000182.1:0-7398 GCA_035293165.1 Anaerolineales bacterium
ACTCCTTGTGAGACGACTTATTTTAATCGTAACTACTCAGCCAAGAAGGGTATTAGCCCGAAAAAAAGGTGTACGTGGGGGTGTACACCCCCACGTACACCTTTTTTTCGGAATTTCCTCTGCTTAAGCCTGAGCAGTTACTTTTAATCTTAACCTGACTGACAAGATTAGCTTACTACTTGATATACATTTAGGATTGCAAAAAGGTTCAGGAATTTCGAAATATTATACCAGCAATCATTTCAAGCTAAATAAATGGCTCTTTGGGATTTGCCGTGGTTAATGCCAGATTTTGGGGTGTGAGTGGGGTGTACACCCCACTCACACCCCAAAATCTGGGGACCTCCCCGCCACGGCAAATCCCAAAGAGTCGAATGATGAAAGTAAGGGCAGCAGCCAACTGCCGTCCGTTGCTTTTTCATGAAAATTATTACATGCTTAACTTTTCCAGTGAAGGGCCAGCGTTGGCAGTTTCTTTGGTAACTTCCCCTTTGAATTCTGCAAAGCCTTTCTCGAAGCGGTCAATCAAGCCGCGGGCTTGGGCGTCGTAGGCGGTTTTGTCTGCCCAGGCGGTGCGGGGGTTGAGAATTTCGGCGGGAACGTTCGGGCAGCTGGTGGGAACGGACAGGCAAAAGAAGGGTTCGGTTTCGTAGGCGACGGAATCCAGTTCCCCGGACAGGGCGGCGGCGACCATCGCACGGGTATAGGGCAAGTACATGCGTTCGCCAACCCCGAACGGGCCGCTAGTCCAGCCGGTGTTCAGCAGCCAGACGTTGACGTTGTGTTTTTCAATCTTTTGACCAAGCAGTTCGGCGTAAACCCGCGGATGGAGCGGCAGGAACGGCGCGCCAAAGCACGCGGAGAAGGTAGCCTGGGGTTCTTTCCCCAGCCCTCGCTCGGTTCCGGCAAGTTTTGAGGTGTATCCGGCCAGGAAGTAGTACATTGCTTGTTCTTTGGTCAATTTTGCAATGGGCGGCAATACGCCGAAGGCATCGGCGGTCAAGAAGAAGATATTGGTTGGATGCCCGCCGCGTCCTTCTTCTACATAATTGGACACTAGGTAAATAGGGTACACCACGCGGGTATTTTCTGTAATGCTGCCATCATCAAAATCGAAAGTGCGGGAATTCTCGTCGAAAATGACGTTTTCGAGAACAGAGCCATACTGGTGGGTAGCGTCCCAGATGATGGGTTCGTATTTTTCGCTCAGGCGAATGGTTTTGGCATAACAGCCACCCTCGAAGTTGAACACGCCGTCATCGCCCCAACCATGTTCGTCATCGCCAATCAACCCCCGGTCGGGGTCGGAGGAAAGGGTCGTTTTGCCCGTTCCGGACAGGCCAAAGAATAGGGCGGTGTCGCCACCTGCGCCCAGCGTGGCGGAGCAGTGCATGGGCAGAACGCCGCGTTTGGGGAGGAGGTAGTTCATCACGGTGAAGATTGATTTTTTAATCTCGCCCCCGTAGCGCGTGCCACCGATGACGATCAGTTTTTTCTTGAAATCGAGCGAGACGAAGGTGCCGGTTTTTGTGCCATCTTCAGCAGGGTTGGCGAAACATTCCGGCGCGTGCAACACGGTGAATTCGGGGACTTGGCCGGGAATATCATCTGCAGATAGACGCAGGAACATGTGCCGGGCGAACAGATTTTGCCAGGCATTTTGGTTGATGACACGGACGGGGAGTTTGTAATCTGAGTGCGCGCCGACGGCAGCGTCCAGTACGAAGGCCTCTTTCCCCTGGAAAAAGGAACGCACGCGCAGATGTAGCCGGTCAAATTTTTCGGGAGCGATAGGGCGGTTGACTTTACCCCACCAAATATCATCAGTGCCATCGTTGTATTGCACGACGAATTTATCATTGGGGGAGCGGCCCGTGTGTGGATCCGTGCGAACGACCAGGGTTCCTGGTTCAGCCAGGACACCTTCGCCGCGCTGAATAGCCTTTTCGATAAGTGCAGAAACAGGGAGATTCCAGTAAACATCGTCCAGGTTGCTCAGGCCGTGATGTTCCAGCCCATATTTACTTGGATGACCAAAGTGATGGGACATATGTGCCTCCTAAAGATGGATAATTGTTTCGAGAAGATCGGCAACATCTTAAGCCACTTCTTCTTCATAGGCAAGGGCGGTATATCCCTAATTGGCGAAATATCAGTAGATCGAAATCGCTTGCGGGGGATTGCCAAATCCTCATTTCCCTGTCGGGTTTGGCATCCTGTAGGAACAGACTGCGATCTACTACTGAATATGTCATGATCGGGTAAAAATAACCGGCCTTAAAACCGACGAGCCGCCTGCTTATCACAGGCGGCTCATCGGTCTTCAGGAGGTACTACTTCAGGACCTTGCTTCAGGAGTGCCTAAAGTGTACATGCTGAATAGAGAGTTGTCTATTGGGAAAAACAAATAAAAAAACAAGATTGCAATTGGTCAAAATGCACAAACGTAAATCTTGACCCTTCCCCATCCAGGGTTATAATTCAGTAACTGAATTTTGGAGATACAAGCCAATGGACGCTGAAGTTACCCGCGAATTACATCTTCTCGAGCATATTGAGGAAGACCCAGACGTAAACCAATCCACGCTCGCCGACCGGTTAGGGGTGGCGGTTGGCACGGTCAACTGGCATCTCAAACGGATGGTGTCAAAGGGCTATGTGAAAGTCAAGCGTGCGGAACGCAAAAAACTGCGCTATATCATCACCCCCGAAGGACTGGCTTTCCGCGCCCGCCTGACGGTGGATTACATCGAGCAATCCTTCAACCTGTATCGCCGCACGCGTGACCGCGCCGGCGAGCAAATCCGTAAACTGCGCGAGGCCGGGCACACCCGTGTCCGCCTCTCCGGTGCGGGCGACATAGCGGACGTTTGCCGCCTGACTTGCCTGGAGATGGGCATTACCGTTGTCGAAGATGATGACGCTCCAATGTTACGAGTAGAAGGTATGAAGGTGGTCTTGCAATTATGAATGAAACTCAACACATCCTCATCACGGGCGGCGCGGGCTACATCGGCTCCCTGCTGACAGGCGAACTTCTCCGACAGGGTTATTACGTTACGGTAGTCGACGACCTGCTCTTCGGCGGTGAGTCACTCGTCGCTTACCTGCGCTATCCAAACTTCCATTTTGTAAAGGCAGATGTGACGGAACCGCGTGCGATCAAAGCTGCCCTCGCGCACCGGGATCAGTGGCCCACCCTCGCTGGGATTGTGCATCTCGCCGCCATCGTTGGCTTTCCGGCATGCCAGGCGGTCGGCAAACAGGTAGCGTGGCGGTACAATGTCGAAGCAACGAAACATGTTTACGCTCAGGCGGATGAACTCGGTATCCCTCGCATCATCCTGGCCTCCACATACAGCAATTACGGCTTATCCCCGGATGGCAAACCGGTGACGGAAGACTCGCCGCTCAACCCCCAATCGCTCTATGCAGAAACGAAAATCGCCGCCGAACAGTTTTTACTGACCCAGGCGGGGGGAACAACCGCCCCGATTCTCTTACGCTTCGCTACCCTGTTTGGCCTCTCCCCCCGCACCCGCTTTGACCTGATCGTCAACCAATTTGTTCTCGAAGCCTGGACCGAACGCAAACTGCTCATCTACCAGCGCGGCTATTCCCGCTCGTTTGTTCACGTCTTCGACGCCGTGCGCGGCATTATCCTCGCCCTGGAATCCCCCGAAGAAAAAGTGCGCGGCCAGATTTTCAACGTCGGCACGGATGATGGCAACTACACTAAAGACCAAATCGTCGGCCTCATCATCAAACGCCTTGCCGAGACCCGCGTCGAATACAAAGACCTGACATTCGGCGGCGACATGCGCGACATCACCGTCTCATTTGAGAAAATCAAACGCGAATTAGGTTATTCCACCACGCTAACTGTGGACGATGGCATCCGCGAGGTACTGCACGCATTACAAGATGGGATCATCAAAGAACCCCGGCATGGGCGGTATCGGAATGCGCGGTTTATCGTGCAATAGAAGTTGCAGGTTGAAAGTTGAACGTTCAACTTTCAACCTCTGACCTCCACCTAAAATCAGGAGTTTGTAATGGCAACCGTTGAACAATTTGAGGACCTGGAAGTCTGGCAAAACGCCCGAAAATTAACAAATCTGATTTACGATTATTCAGATGTTGGCTCATTTTCCCGCGATTTTGGGTTGCGGGATCAAATGCGTCGGGCGTCAGTTTCAGTGATGTCCAATATTGCTGAAGGATTTGAAAGCCGAACACAAGCCTTATTCATTGAGTACTTAGGACGTGCTAAAGGTTCTGCGGGGGAATTACGTGCCCAGTTGTATATTGCACCGGATAGAAAGTACATCACCAAAGATCAATTTCGCGATGCACACTTGCTGGCAGCCATGTGTAGTCGCCAATTACAAACTTTTATCCAGTATCTGGAATCCCAACCCAACGCTCGCCGCATCCGCGAAGAACAAGCGGCGTACGAAATCAAACCTGTAACTTTCAACCTTCAACCTGAAACCCAAAATGAACCTTCAACCTTCAACCTTCGACTGGAAAGATAAACGAGTAACTGTCACCGGCGGCTCTGGTTTCCTCGGCTCATTCGTCGTGGAAAAATTACACCAAAGGGGTGCAACAGACATCTTCGCCCCCCGCAGCGCAGATTATGACCTCCGCACCCCGGACGGGATCGTCCGGATGCTCGCGGATGCCAAACCCGATATTCTCATCCACCTCGCAGCCCTGGCGGGGGGTATTGGCGCGAACCGGGCGCGCCCCGCCGAATTTTTCTACGACAACCTGATGATGGGCGTCCCGCTTCTCCACCGGGCATGGGAAACGGGTGTGGACAAGTTCGTCGCCGTTGGCTCAATTTGTTCCTACCCAAAGTTCACTCCCATTCCATTTAAAGAAGAAAACCTGTGGGATGGTTATCCCGAAGAAACCAACGCTCCCTACGGGCTGGCGAAGAAAATGCTCCTCGTCCAGGCACAGGCCTACCGCGAACAGTATGACTACAACACCATCTACCTGATGCCGGTCAACCTTTACGGCCCGCGCGATAACTTTGATTTGCAATCCTCCCACGTCATCCCCGCGCTCATCCGTAAGTGCGTCGAAGCACAGGAGCGCGGCGACAAACAGATCATCGCCTGGGGCGATGGTTCCCCCACTCGTGAATTTCTCTACGCTCCCGACGCTGCAGATGGCATCATCGCTGCCGCTGAAAAATACAACGGTTCCGAACCGGTAAACATCGGGGCCGGGCAGGAGATCAGCATCAAAGACCTGATAGAAACCATTGCCCGGCTCACCGGCTTCGAGGGCGAAATCGTCTGGGACACCAACCAACCCAACGGCCAACCCCGCCGCGCCCTCGACACCTCCCGCGCGGCAGAGTATTTCGGCTGGCGCGCTGCCACCCCGTTTAAAGAGGGGTTGCGCGAGACGATTAAGTGGTATCGAAAGAATCGAGAATCGAGAATCGAAGATCGAAAATTGAAGTTGTGAGAAGTGAGATGACGAAATATCAGCGATTTGAGGATTTACCGGTTTGGCAGATGGCGCGGGAATTGGTCAACACAACTTATGATTTGACCGAGAAAGGGGATTTTTCCAGGGATTTTGCACTTCGGGATCAAATTCGACGGGCGGCTGTTTCAATCATGTCAAATATCGCTGAAGGATTTGAAAGCGCCTCTGATACGAATTTCGTCCGATATTTGGGGTATTCGAAAAGCTCCACTGCTGAGGTACGTTCTCAACTCTATATTTCGCTTGACCGAAAATACATTTCAAACGATGAATTTCAAACAGCAATCAACCTGGCCAATTCATGTGGAAGTCAATTAACAGGATTAATACGATACCTGCAATCCAACCCCAAATCCCACCGCATCAGCGAAGGCAGAAATGAGTACGAAATCCCTTCGGAAGACTGATTTTCGATCATCGATCATCGATCTTTGATTAAAAAGCTATGAGCGACACACCCCACCCCCCCTCCCTCTTCATCCGCCCCTCCCACGGCTGGTCTGCGCTCAATTTGAGCGAATTGTGGCGTTACCGTGAGTTGATCGGCTTCCTGACGTGGCGCGATTTGAAGGTGCGCTACAAACAAACCCTGCTCGGCGCGTCGTGGGCAATCCTCCAGCCCGTGCTTTCGATGATCGTCTTCACGTTGATCTTCGGCGGGGTGGGCCGGATGGCCGAAGATTTGGACGTCCCATACCCGATATTTTCGTATACCGCGCTGCTGCCATGGGGGCTGTTCAGCAAAGCGTTGACCGACGCAGGCCGCTCGCTGGTGATGAACCGGAACATGATCACGAAAATTTACTTCCCTCGGCTGGCGATCCCCCTCGCGTCCGTGTTTTCGGGGTTAGTGGATTTTGCGATTCAATTTGTGGTGCTAATCTTTTTGATGTTCTATTTTCAGACAACCGGAACGGTCACAAACGCCGCCTGGACTCTACCACTGTTCTTGCTCCTGGCATTGGTTACTGCGTTGGGGATTGGGCTGTGGCTCTCCGCCCTGAATGTAATCTACCGCGATGTGGGCTACACCCTGCCCTTCCTGACTCAACTCTGGTTTTTTATCACCCCGATTGTGTACCCCCTCAGCAAAGCCGTTGAACGCTACCCAAGCTGGCAGTGGCTCTTCGCCATTAACCCAATGACCGGTGTGGTCGAGGGATTCCGCTGGGCGTTGTTAGGATTGGAGAAACCAGACTTTGGGCTAATGGCAATTTCAAGTGTGATCGCTATCCTGCTTTTAATTTCTGGTTTGTTTTATTTTCGGCGGATGGAAAGAACTTTTGCAGATACGGTGTGATATGTCCTACACAGCCATTCGAGTCGAAAGTCTCTCCAAAGAATACCGCATCGGCACGCAGGTGGAAAAATACCGGACCCTGCGGGATACGCTCGTCCAAACGCTTCGCCAGCCCTTTCGCCGCCTGGGCAGCGGAAAAAACAACCATATATGGGCGTTGAAAGACGTGTCCTTCGAGGTTGGGCGGGGGCAAGTCCTCGGCGTGATCGGACGGAACGGAGCGGGGAAAAGCACCCTGCTCAAGATTCTCAGCCGGGTGACGGAACCCACGCGTGGGGAAGTGGAATTGAAGGGGCGGGTCGGTTCCCTGCTCGAAGTGGGGACGGGTTTCCACCCCGAACTGACCGGGCGGGAGAATATTTTCTTAAATGGGGCGATCCTGGGGATGAAACGGGCGGAGATCGAGAAAAAATTCGGCGAGATCGTGGATTTTTCCGGGGTGGCGCAGTTTATTGATACGCCAGTCAAACGGTATTCGTCCGGGATGTATTTGCGACTGGCGTTTGCGGTGGCCGCGCACCTGGAACCGGAAATCCTGGTCGTGGACGAGGTGCTGGCGGTGGGCGACGCCGAATTTCAGCGCAAAT
>DATDOR010000183.1:0-4546 GCA_035293165.1 Anaerolineales bacterium
GTTTTTGGGGTGGGGTGGGCATGAGGATGTCCTTTTTACCGCTATGAGAGAAGGTTTCGAGCTTAACCCCTTCTCGGCTGAGTAGCTATATTTTTAAAGAATTTTTTGATCCGTTGACCAATAACTTGTTTGCGTAAATCCATAATCCGCCAGGCGGGTTGGACGTTGGAGGGGCAGACGGCGGTACATTCGTAGGCGCTGTGGCAGCGCCAGACGCCTTCTTCACTGTCCACCAGTTGGAGAACCGTTTTTGGATCATCCGCCAGGCCGTTTTGTTGGGCTGCGGCGAGGGGCGCAGGGCCGAGGTAGTCCGGGTCGGTGGCGGCGACAGGGCACGCGCTGATGCACAGGCCACACTCGATGCAGTCAACGAGACGGTTGTATTCACTGCCATTCTTGGACGGGTACACGTCCTCGGTGAGGGGGGCCTGCGAGAGCGAAAGAATTTGTTTCGCCCCGACGTTTTCCATCCGGGTGAACATACTGCCCATGTCTACAACGAGGTCACTGATCACCGGGAAGTTGCGGAGCGGTTCAACTTTGACTGTACTGCCATCGGTGGTGATGTCTCGGAGGCGGGTGATGCAGGAGAGTTTCTCGATACCGTTCACGCGCATCCCGCACGCCCCGCAAACGGAGTGATGGCAGGCGTGGCGGAAAGTCAAGGAGCGTTCTTGAAAGGCCCAAACGCGTTCGACGGCGTCAAGGACGTATTCGTTGGGGTCAATTTCGAGGGTGAATTCCTGAAATTTGGGAGGAGAATCACCTTTTTGGCGGTGGATGAGGAATTTGAGAGACCAGAGGGTTGAAGACATGATAAATAATGGGAAACGGATCTATTGGATGTATAGGGTAATAATAATCTGGTAAATCCTAATAATCCGTGTCCGACTACATATAAAATTTCCGATACGAGAGCAACTTCACTTCCTTCGTCCGGCAGGGTGTGGTGATGCCCATCTTTTGGCAGACAACATCGGCGGTTTTTTCGGCCATCTGGCGGAGGGTGGTGGCTTTGCCGCCGGTGATGGTGACAAAACCGTCCACGTTGTCCGTATCCTTGTGGTCGTAGCACTTGAACGTGCGGGAGATGCTGCGCCCGGGAGCGGAGGCGCCGATGAGAGGTCGGGTGGCCATATACGCCCCGCGTTCTTTTGTCTGGCGCAAGGCGGGGATCATCTCCGCGCCTTTTTCGAGCATCAGTTTGACCTGATCTTCCACGACGGGGATGTAGTCCAGGTTCTCGGCAGAGAAGGACGTGGTGCCGACGACCAGCATCCGGCGTTGGGGGAGGGCGATGTCGCCGTCGCTGGGTTTGGTCAGGCGGTTGATCGCCCGCTCCACCAGGCGCTTGTCATAAGCGACCATGACGCCGGGAGTGGGGATGATCGGGACATGCGCCCCACCCATCGCGGTAATTTCTCCCGCCCAGGCCCCGGTGGCGTTGACGACGATGTCCGCGCGGAGTTCCCCGCGTTGGTCAGTGGTACGATCCCAGAATTTCACCCCCGCGACGTTTCGCTGACCATCCACTATCAATTCAGTCACTTCATTGTAGAAGTAGAATTTTGCACCATTGGCTTTGGCGGTCGCGGCGAAGGCGAGGGCGAGCCGGAGCGGGTCAAAGGTCGCATCAGGGACGAGGTAGGCGGTAAGGAGTTTAGGGTTCAGGTTGGGTTCGAGTTCGAGCGCCTCCCTGGGGCTGATCTGGTGAATTTCGATGCCAGCCTCTTCACAGGCAGGGGCAAATTTTTCCCCGTAGGTGAGGTCTTCGTCGGTGAGGCCGATGAACATGCCGCCGTTGGGTTCGATGACTTCGGGGACGAGTTTGCGGAGGAGCAGATTTTCTTCGATGCACTCGATGGCAGCCTCTTTGTCGTTGACGGCGTAGCGCGCGCCGCTGTGGAGCAGGCCATGCGTGCGCCCGGACGTGCCGTTGACGATGGGGCCGCGCTCCATGACCGTGACGTCAAACCCGCGCAGGGCGAGGTCGTGGGCGGTAGCGACGCCGGTAAATCCGGCTCCGATGATGATGGCTTGAGGTTTCATGGGATTAGAGACTGGAAATTGGAGATTAGGAGAGGGCGGCGATCAGCTCCCGGCAGAAGTCGGGGATGTCTTCGACGACGCGGCCCCAGACAAGGTTGCCATCGCGGAAGGCGGGAGCATTCACCCATTCGGCTCCGGCGTTGATCAGGTCGTCTTTGATGCCGGTGGAGCCGGTGGCTTTGTGGCCTTGCACGACTCCAGCGGAAATCAATACCGACCCGGCATGGCAAATTGCACCGACAATTTTTCCTTGATCGTAGGTATCGCGAACCAATTTTAGTACTGAGGAGTAACGGCGCATTTTGTCGGGCGCCCACCCGCCGGGGACCACGATCCCATCGAAATCGTCCGCGCGGAGGTCGTCGGTTTTAACGTCAGGTGTAGCTTGCAAACAGTGTTTGCCCCGGTAGGTTTGGATTTTTGCGCTGGCGACGGTGACTTCTGCCCCTTCTTCGCGCAGGCGCATGAGGGGAACCCAAAATTCGAGGTCTTCAAAGCCTTCATCTACGAGGTAGATGATTTTTTTGCCTTGTAATTTCATAAGATTCTTTTCTTTTTCGGGCTAATCCCTGTCCTGGCAGATTACTGTCCATTCGCTGAAATTAAAATGACTTTCGCGAATTATTATCCAAAATGCCGCATATGACTGCTATTTTCGCCATTTTTATGACAAGGGTGATCAGAGTTGACTGGAACAGAGTACCCAATTGGCAAGTGTCTGTAATTATCCCAAACGGCAATCACTATATACAGGCATCACGGAAAAAACTCCAGCATATGTGGCGATGAGGGAATTAGCGATTTCACTAAAATTTTCAGCGAATGGACAGGTATAACAGATAAACTTTTACTTTCGGTAACAAAAGAAGGCCAGCAAATGCCGGCCTTCTTTTGTTCTTGCTTCAAAGCTTACTTGGTGAACTTGAAGTAGGCTATATGGACGCTGCCGTCGATCAGCTGCATAGTCAGCTGGCGGCAAGTATTCATCCAACGTTTTTGAGTCTTCCACACGAAGGTATACTCGTCGAGGATTGGATCATATTCCAAGCTGCTGGATCCAGGTGTAACCGCCTCTTCTACTCCATCTATCGGGTCACCTGTTTCACATGAGATCAATTTCGACTTCGGATAACCTGGCACGAGGATATCCAGGCCGCGGTCGCCGCCCAGGCTGAACTTGATGGGCACTCCACTGCCGGCCTTGACTTCGTTGAAGGCCGGCGGGTTGGCCACTGGATCGAAGAAGCCAGTGAAGGGGTAGTGGAGCAATTCAAGCCCAACGATCACCGGGTCATGATCCGAAGAGCGGTAAGCATCCGGTTCGTAGATGGCGTCCTGATTGGGACCTTTGAAGGTTGTGTCGTAATCAATCAGATCAGGCTCATCGGCATTTATATGCCAGATTGTAGCACCTGTGACTTGGTGCATTAAATTCGAGCTGGCTAAGGCGTGGTCTAGGTAACCTAATTGCCCATCGAAGACGAAGGAGTAAGCGAACTCACCGATGAAGTGGAAGAGCAGGTCAGTGTAATCGTCGTCCGTACCCAAGGTATCATCCGAGCCTTGCATGATAGCGTCAATCGGGTCTTCCTTGTCGTAGGAATTTAAGTCGCCGATAATCAGGTAGTCAGTGTCGCCGCTGCCTGTTGGGTCCGTAGCCAGCCAGTCCACCAACGCCTCGGCCGCCGCCTTGCGGGTCAGATTGCAGTTGCCCGAACCATCGCCGGTGTCGGGGTCGTCAACGGCGTTGCAATCTGAGCCTTTCGATTTCAGGTGGTTCACAGCCGTTGTAAAGATGCCACCGGTAAGATTGTCCTGGAAGGTCTGGGCCAGGACAGGCCGGTTGAAATTGTCGAGAAAGCGAGAATCCACTGAGGAATCTAGGATCGCGTAAGCGCCAACCGGCGATACCGAAGCGGGTTTGTAGATAAAGGCGACTCGGATGGCATCTGTGCCAATTGCGCCAGTGGCAATGTAATCGTAGGTTCCTGCGCCCATCACATCGTTGAGTCCACCCACCAGGTCTGCGGTTGGCACGTCCCCCGGATGGTTCTCGATCTCGATCAGACCGACAATGTCCGCATCCATGGCAGTGAGCGCCGCGATGATCTTGTCACGTTGACGCGTGAATTCAGTCGCATTGTCAGCGCCGCGGCAGTCCTGGTTCGCCAGGGGTCCGCAGATCGGTCCGCTGTTGTCGAGAGTTGTGAAATAATTGAGCACGTTGAAACTCGCGACCTTCAAATTGCCGCCAACATCATCCGGCGTTGCCGTGCGCGGATTCAGTGATGTGTAATCCGCTCCCTGGGTGGGCTGGATGCGATACAGGCTGAATGCGAAGTCCATCACTCCGGTCATGTTCGACACGGTATCGCCGCCGCGGAACAGGTTGTTCAGGTCAAAGACGTTTCCATCTGGGTGGATCGCGGGATCGGGATTCTGGTTCGTCCGCCCATCGTCCAGCGTAATGCGGTTCAAAAGAAAGTCTTGCATCGCC
>DATDOR010000184.1:0-10577 GCA_035293165.1 Anaerolineales bacterium
CCTGCCCACGCGCTGGACCAGGCGGTATCCGGGCAGTTTTTGGAGACCCCGCACGGGCGGGTTTTCACGGTCGAGGAACAGTACCCGTCCAATCATATTTTGGGTCAGATTCCGATTTTTGGAAGCGCACCGTTGGCGATGCTGGCGGAGTGGGCCAAGGCTCCGCACGCGGCGGAGATGTCGCCGGGGGATTTCGCGTTTTTAGATACGGAGGCGTCCGGCCTTTCGATTGGGGCGGGGACGTTCGTGACATGGATCACGGTGGGACGGTTTGAGAATGATTCCTTTCGCGTAGCGCAGTTCTTTTTATTCGACCCGGTGGAGGAGACGGCATTTTTGGCCGCGTTTGAGCAGTTTCTGGCCCCGTGTAAGGCAATGGTGACGTATAACGGGAAGTCGTTCGATGTGCCTCTGCTCAACAGCCGGTTTGCAATGAATCAGTGGCCTTCGCCGTTGAATGATCTTGCACACATTGATTTGGTGCATCTGGCGCGGCGCTTGTGGCGTGACCGGTTACCTGAACGGCGTTTGGGGACGGTGGAGATGCAGATTTTGGGGTTGGAGCGGGATGGGATAGATGTGCCGGGGTATCTGGTACCTGAAATCTATAATGAGTATTTGCACCAGGGGCGGATTGACCGGTTGGCGAGTGTGTTTTATCACAACAAGTATGATGTGCTATCCCTGGCGGCGTTGATGTATCATATGGCAGGGATGCTGGCCGATCCATTGGGGGCGGTGGACCACGATCTAGACCTGCTTGCGGTGGGGAAGCTATATGAGGATCTTGGCGACCCCGCCAGGGCGCGGGAGATTTACACCGAATGTCTGGGCCGCCCGCTCGAGACAGAAGCGTGGCTGGAAGCGGTAAAGCGCTTGTCTTTTATTTTCAAAAGAGAAGAAAATAGGGAGGCCGCGCAGAAGCTATGGAAGGTGGCGGCGGAGAAGGGGGAGGTGTACGCGTGTGTAGAGTTGGCGAAGGTATGCGAGCACCAGGAAAAGGATTACACGAGCGCGTTGGCGTGGACAGAGAGGGCATTGGAGCGGATCAATGCGCCGGATTTCCCCCTGTTGCAACGGTTTCAGTGGAAGCCGGAGTTGGATAAGCGGAGGGAAAGGCTGGAAAAGAAGTAGACAGGTGGAGAAATCTGTCTACTTGCCTACTCTGTATACTTGTGTACCTGTTTATTCTTCCAAAATCCCCCGGATTTCTTTTTCTTCTTCCTCGCTCAAAACCCAGTCTCCGGCTTTGGCATTCGCCAAAACGTGTTCGACTTTGGTTGCACCGGAGATGACGGAGGCGATTTGCGGTTGGGCGAGCAGCCAGGCGTGAGCGAGTTCGTTGATGGTGTGGTCACGGGTCTCGGCAAAGGGGATGAGTTTTTCCAATTTGTCGTAATTGGCCTCGGTCATGTGGCGTTGGACATAGGGGCTGGTTTCGCCGCGTGACCCGGTGGGGGCTGGTTCGCCGCGCCGGTATTTCCCGGTTAAGAAACCGCCCGCGAGGGGGAAGTAGGGGAGGACGCCGATGTTGAAGTACCGGCAAGCAGGAATGAGTTCTTCTTCGATTTTGCGCTCGAACATGTGGTAATGGGGCTGGATGGAGACGAATTGCGTCCAACCGCGCATCTCAGCAAGGTCGTTGGCGCGGGCGATTTGCCAGGCTTCGAAGTTAGACGCACCGATGTAACGGACTTTGCCCGCGCGGAGGAGATCGTCGAGCGCGCGCATGGTTTCTTCGAGGGGGGTGTCTGCGTCCCAACTATGAACCTGATAAAGATCGATGTAATCTGTATCTAAACGGCGAAGGCTGGCGTGGACGGCTTCCATGATATGGTGGCGGGAGGTTCCCTGCTCGTTGGGGCCATCCCCTGTGCGGGAACGAAATTTGGTGGCGATCAGGTACGCTCTCCGGCGGGATTGCATCGCTTGCCCGATGGTTTCTTCGGAACGGCCTTTTTGGTAGACGTTGGCGGTGTCAATGAAGTTGATGCCCGCGTCGAGAGCGGCGGCGAGGATGTCATTGACAGCTTGTTGGTCGACTTTGCCGCCGAACTGGTTAGTTCCCAGGCCAATGGCCGAGACTTTCAGCCCAGAATGGCCGAGGTTACGGTATTGCATGATGTGACTCCTATGATTGAATTTCTGCCAGATCTAACCCGGCCCCCAACCGCTCAAAAATCTCTTCCCCGATCTCCAGAAAACTTTTCGTTTCCAGAAGATTACCGGCCGCCTTCGCCCACCGGGCAATTTCCACGTATGTGCGGCCTAATTCGAGCTGGTTATTGATGGCTTTGAACTGGTTGACGCTTTCGTCCAGATACTGCCTGGCCGTATCTAGATTGCCTCTTACCCGTGCAATTTTGCCCATCAAGCGGAGGATCATGCCGCGCTCCTGGCTCGGGCCAAGCACTTTCGTTCCTCGTCCTGTTAATAAGTCCAAAACCAACTGGCCTGCTTCCTGTGCTTTTTCCAAATTACCCGACCCAAATTGGGCTTCACCCATGCACCACCACGTATTGGCCAGTTCATCCTGTGCGCCAATCGCCGTAAATACTTCCAGGCTGTTATGTGCGCTGGAAAGCGCGCTTTCCCAATCTTTCTTTGCCAGCCAGTAGCGGGACAGGTTCAGGTATGCTACCCCTTTCAGGTAATTGTGCCCAATCGCATCCGCGCGGCGCAGGCTTTCAAGCAAATACTTTTCCGCGTCCGCCAGTTCGCCCCGGTCAATCTGCAATAAGCTGATATTTCCTTGCAATTGGATCATGGCCTCGACATCGCCGAGGGTGGTGTTCAATTCCATGCCACGCCGAAAATTTTGCAACGCGCTTTCCCAGTGACCGCGCTTCCATTCCAATAAGCCCAGGTTATTATAGGTGCGCACCATCTCGACAATGTCTCCCAATTCTTCACGCAGTTCCAGGCTTTTGCGAACATATTCGCTTGCCTGATCCAGTTGTTCCTTCATGAAATACACCGCACCCAACCGGTTATAGATCGAGGCCATCAGATGAGTATGCGGGGTTCCTTCCACCTGTCGCAATGCCAGGTTCAGGTACATTTCCGCGTAATCAATTTCCCCCCGCCGGTAGTAAATCCACCCCATATCGTTGACAATCCGGCCTTGGGCCAGCGGGGAGGCTTGTGTACTTTCCCGAAGGCGGTGCATCGCCACGCTCAAACGAGTTAACGCCTTGTCAAAATCCCCCTGCCGTTCAAAAGTAATTCCCATTTTGCGGTCGAGATCACTTCGTTCGTTGACAAACAATTTCGAATCTTCGCTCTCAATCGCATCCATTGCCGATTGGAAATGTGTCCGCGCGGCTTGATATTCGCCAACCAGCATCAGGACATCTCCCAGCCCATGATGAATCTGATATGCTTGAGAAGGTTGGTATACTACTTTCGGCAAGAGCCCTAATGCGGTCACAAAATGCTGCCGGGCTTGTTCGCTCGCGTAACTATTCGCGGCTTTTTGTCCTGCCAGGATTAAGAAATAAAGGGCACGGTCCAGTTGCGGGCTTCTGAGATAGTGATTGGCTAAAATCTCCACGTACCCGTCCAACCGATTTTTATATAGCGTTTCGATGGCTTGCGCGACCAGAAGATGCATGGTTCCCCGGTCGTGTTTGAGCATTGTGCCATATACTGCATCGGACACCAAAACGTGCCGGAAAGTATAGATATCCTGTCCCTGGCCGGGTGGTGTACCCGATGGGTCAGCCAGACCCATTTGATTGGCTTCACTCTGTTGGGAAATAATAAATTCACGGTGTACTAGTTCGTCCAAAGCGCCCTGAAGCTGATCGGCCTGCAATTGATCGCGCAGCGCCATTTGCAATACCGTTAGGCTAAACTCTCGTCCGATGATGGAAGTTGCTTGCAGGACGCGGCGACAAACCGTATCCAGCCGGTCAAAACGTGTCAGAATCAAGTCGTTCAGCGTGTCGGGCACCCCCAACGTCGTCACCTCCACGCCTGGCACGAGCCGCCAGTGCTCCCCTTCACGCCGGATTACATTCCGTTCAATCAACATACGCAGAATCTCTTCCAGATAAAAAGGCACTCCCGCCGACTTCTGGATGATCTGGTTGAGGACCGTCTCTGGAAAATCGGGAATCGTCAACAATTGATCGAGTAGTTGATTGCTTTCTCTTTGTGATAAGTTATGTAATTGAATGATAGTTAAACGGTCAGGTATTCTTTCCCTGGCTCGTTCTTCCACCTTCTTCAATGGGCCATCTTGAAACGGACGCGTAATCCCGTATATTATTAAAGGAACATTTCGCAACGCGTCGATCAGGAAATATATCAATTCTATCGAAGCGTCATCCGCCCAATGCAAATCTTCCAGAACGATGATAAAGGGTTTTATTCGGGCTTCCGCCACAAATAACTCCTTAACAGCCAGGAAGATTTGTTGCCGGAGATGTTCTGCATCCAAGAGTTCGATTTGGGGCAAATTCCCTTTTCCCAATAACCCCGGAGAGATTAGCTGCTGGAGGAATGGGATAATTTTAGGAGCGGATGTTCCCAAGAGGGTTTGTGCTTGATGGCGGAGTTTTTCCTCCACAAGATTTTCCGGCGTTTCTTCTGAGACCCCTAAATAGTTTCGCAGCAAGTCCCTAAAAATCCAATAGGAAATGGATTTTCGATAGGTAAGGCTTCTCCCCTCAAAGACTCCCACAAAACTCTGGTCAATGTTGGCTTTAAGCTCTGTGGTCAGGCGGCTTTTTCCGATTCCGGCCTCGCCCACAATCAATACTAGTTGACCCTGTCCCCGTTCTTGCAAGGCGTCCACTGCATCCTGGAGTTTGGTTAATTCTCTCTTCCGTCCGATCATGGGGGTCTGTAACCCCTCAATGCCGCGCACAGAACCGGGCAGACGTTTAACCGATACTACTTTATAAGAGGTGATGGGTTCGCTATACCCCTTTAATTGCAAATCAGGCACTTCTTTGAAATGGAATATCGCCTTTGTCTGCCGGTATACCGCGTCGCTGACCAAAATTGTGCTGGGATCAGCCGCCGTTTCTAAGCGGCTGGCAAGATTGACCGTATCCCCTATCGCAGTGTAATCCATCATTTGCTCAACCCCTACATTTCCCACAATCACCGACCCTGAATTCAGGCCGATACGCATCTGCAAATCTATCCCATACTCATCCTGAATGCTGGTTCGCATCATGGCAATTCCAGCCTGCATATCCAACGCCGCGCGCACGGCACGTTCCGCATTGTTCTCGTATGCGATGGGTGCGCCAAAAAGCGCCATCAATCCGTCCCCGGTAAATTTATCCACAACCCCCTCATAGTGATAAACCTCTTCGGCTAAAACGCGAATATAACGCTTAATCAGTTCAAAAACCCCTTCATCTTCTATGCTCTGTGTAACTTTTGTGTAATTGGAAATATCCGCAAACAGGACGGTTACATTCCTGCGTTGGCCTGCTGCATCAATTCCCGCCTGGCGAAGCCGTTCTTTGACATCCTTCCCCGAGAGCGTGCGCAGTGGAAGGGTTCCTGTCAGCGGGCTTGGTACGGTTGCAGAAATCTTTGCCAGAGGAGAACCGCAGTTCCCGCAAAACCGCATCCCGATGGGATTATTGAAACCGCATTTTGAACACTTGGGGTTGTTCATGATGGCACAAGTATAACAGGGGTCTGGCAGACATTGATGCCAGGAACATCACAAATAATTAAAAAGTATCGCATGAGCAAACAAAATCAATCCGCCCATTATCCCTCCGAACGCTACCCCGGCAAGGATATCTAAAAGATAGTGAACCCCCATGGCAACGCGCGCGAGTGCGACGAGCGGCGCCCAAATCAGCAAAACAACTGCGATCCAACCGGAACCAAGTCCTGCTCCTAAAACCGCTAACATGGCCGCGCGGGCCGCGTGTCCCGATGGGAACGAGTGAGGATCTGTTTTTCGATAAATATCACCCCACTCCCCCACGGGGCGCTGGCGACGTACCGCAAACTTGATTCCCATGACGAAGGTGGCCGTGACAATGATCCCAACGCCTAAAATAATAGCCCGTGTTTTCCAGGCATCACTGCCCAACCACCATACAATAGCCAACCCAAGCAGCCAGAACCAGGAGTCACCGGAATGGGCAAAGAAAGCTGCAAAGGTTCGCAAAGGGCCGGGGTTCTCGGCCACACGCATTTTTTTGGATAGGCTTGCGTCGAGCGAAAGCAAGCGGGATAATATCACGCAGCACTCCGCCGGGCCAACTCCGTCTGGAGTATTTCCAACTGGTAGGGTTTGTCTACATCCATCCCCACTTCTGGGTAAGGACTCATTAAGGCTTTTGCGGTAATCCCCAGCCGCCCGGCAACACGTTCAACAGCCCCGTCCAGGGTCAGTTGACGGATGAAAAGTAAAAAGAAAGTGCTCCATCCAATAATCGCGGCCTGCTTGAGCACATTTTTGCGCGCTGCAATGAGTTCCCTCCACACGCCCCCCTCACTGGTGAGAAGGCTTGTCCGAAAAGCGGTCACATCACCCCCGCAGACTTCTATATCCTTAAATTTCGTAAATGTGCGTTTGGAACTAGGAAAACGATTTTCCATCGCTTCCCTGGAAATCACATTGTAGAACACATCATGCTCGCTGCTTTCCACCTCACCAACCATCCAATCGATAATTTCCCCTGTAATGGATGGTACATCGGAAGAGACGGAGATCATCGCCTCGGAGTCAGGATTCACCGATAATAATTTTTGCGCCCCAGCAAAGAGGTTCTCCAACATTCCCCCTTGATTGGGGAGATAATACAAGGGTTTACGAGAAGCCAGGCGACCTTCTTCGCTCAATCCTACGACAACGACACGGTCAATTTTTTTGGCCTCTCCCAGCGCATCTAATACCCATTGGACCATTGGCTTCCCGGCAAGCTCTAACAATGCTTTCGGTCTGCCCTGTGTAAATTCGTAAAGCGGTTCCCCTTCTTGCGGGATTCCTCCCGCTGTTACGATAGCGTCCACGTCAGTTCAACTCCTCAAGTAGTGATCTCAATGTAATTCATACTACTCAACTGGGTAAAGGATTAGCCCGAGTCCTTCTTTCTTAGCCTGAACAGTTACTTTAATTCAATAAGCTGAGGTTTGAAGCCCAGTTGGTCAAGCAACGCATTATACTCGTCATAGGTCAGTTTGCGACCCTTCCCGGAGGCCGCAATCAGCGCCGCTTCCATCATATTCGTTCCAAACGAGCGCCCTTCTAATACGGGAGTTGCCGTGATCAGGCACTTTGCTCCGGTCTGGCGGAAAAGCTCGACGTCGCTTTCAGTTGTGGTATTCGTCAAGATGATCTTACCTTCCAACCGGGCAGGCATGTGCCGGACCACATAGTGCCGGTCTCCTGCAATGACCGTTGCCCATTGGTAGTAATTTTCATATTTGGGTTCACGCTTCTCTTGCTTTTCACCTATGGGATAAATCCATTCAAACGGCAGCCGTCCGGCAATCGGCATTACGAGCGCCGCCAGAGTCTTGAGCGCCTTCGTTGACCGGAGCGGGATCCCAATTCCCAGACCAAACATCAAATCGCCGAAAACACACTCGTAACCACCTTCCACCAGAGATTTCGTCATCCCCCACCGGTCTGCACCCGCTGTGACCAATGCGCGCCGCCCCACCTGATCCAGATATGCTTTGAAATGGGATTCCATAAACGGCACAACGCGGTTCTCAAGGGTGTTCTTCAGGCCGGTGCCGTCCACGACAGGCGTTTGCTTGATGAACCGCACCATCGGATTGACACTGTAAAGGGGATACCATTTATCGTCCACCATCAAACCCAGGTCGGCTCCTCCCACGCCAAAGGCATCCACTTTGCCATCCATCTCTTTGTAAAGCTGGGCGGCTTTCTCCATATCGCCATCGGTTCCGATGCGCTCAATGGAAACTTTTTCCCCTAGTAATTCGACTTCGACTGCCTTGTTTCGTTTTGACGAACCCAGGCTAATGCTGACTGCGCGTTTCATAGGAAACATCCTCCTCTGATGGAATAATTATAATAAGTATGTAACTGCTCAGCCCAGAATGGAAATGACCCGAAAAAAAGGTGTGCGTGAGGGTGTTCATCCCCCACGCACACCTTTTTTTCGGAGAGACCTCTGTCTTAGCTTGAACAGTTACAAAAGTATACTCCCAACTAAAGTGAGTTGCAAAATGAGAATTGGCTCGACTAGGCTAATTAGGATATGCCAAAGGCTTTTAATTGAGGATATAATCCCGAAAAGGACCTTGAAACCTGTTTCCGCAACGGCACAATATCAGGAGATTATGCTGACAATGCGGCAACAAATCTATGTTTACGAACAGGAGACTCAACTGTGGCAATCCCCAAAAGCGTTTATTTCAAAGGACAAATCGTCCCGTATGCAGATGCCAAAATCGGCGTGATGACCCATGCACTCAATTACGGAACCGCCGTCTTTGGCGGGATTCGCGGCTATTGGAACAACGACGAAGAGCAGCTTTACCTCTTCCGCCCGCGCGACCATTACCGCCGCTTCTTACAATCCTGCAAAATCATGGTCTTTGACTTTAACCATACTCCCGAAAGTCTTACCCAACTCACCCTGGATTTGATGCGCGCGGACGGCTACTACGAAGACGTATACATTCGCCCTCTCGCGTACAAAGCCGATGAAGCCATCGGCGTCAAACTTCACGGTCTGATAGATGAACTCACCATCTTCGCAGTTCCCTTCAACAAATACGTTGCCAACGACACCAACGCCCACGTCACCGTTTCATCGTGGCGGCGGGTGGATGACAACTCCGTCCCCGCCCGCGGCAAAATCAGTGGTGCATATGTAAACTCCGCTCTCATCAAAACGGATGCGGTTCGCGCCGGGTTTGACGAAGCCCTCGTACTCAACCAAAACGGCCACGTCTCTGAAGGCAGCGCAATGAATGTTTTCGTGATGCGCGATGGCAAACTGATTACCCCTCCGATCACCGAAAATATTCTTGAAGGCATCACTCGCTCCACCGTCATGGAACTTGCCCGCAACGAACTCAGCCTCGATGTGATCGAACGCCCCATTGACCGCACCGAGGTTTTCATCTGCGACGAACTCTTCATGACTGGAACTGCTGCCCAAGTCACCGCGGTTACCCGCGTCGATCAACGCCCGGTCGGGAATGGCACAATAGGTCCGGTCGCCGCCGAACTCCGCAAAGTCTTCGATGCCGTCGTCCGTGGCCGCCACCCTGACTACAAACACTGGAATGAGCCGGTCTACATGAAGACAGAAGAAAACGCATTCTTCCCGAATGGACTAAAAGTCGGTGCTTCTTCCTAACCGGCCATCAAAACGGAACAATTTCGTAACTGTTCTGTATTCGTCAATGAAAGGTTGAACAGCGAGATTTCCAAAAAAAAGGGTACGTGGGGGTGTACACCCCCACGTACCCTTTTTTTCGGGAGTTCATGCTACTGATGACCAACACAAATTTCGTAACTGTTCTGAGGTGAGTAGTATTTTCAGAATAAAATGCAGGTTGCTTGACCTGCATTTTATTCTGGACGACACCGTTTACAAAGCCTGGGAGTTTCAGCAATCTCCTCGCAGCGAATCGTGCTGTCTGAAATGAAGTGTAAGGGCGATGCCACTACCCCAAAAGCCCCAACTCTCGTGCCCGCAATGCTGCCTGCGTCCGATCACGGGCATCAATTTTCCCCAAAATACTCGAAACATAGTTCTTTACGGTCCCCTCGGCGAGAAACAACTGTTGTGCGATCTCCCGATTCGTCAGCCCTTCGGCCAATAGCTGGAGAATTTCCACCTCCCGATCCGATAACGGCTCGATCAGGGGGCTGGTCCCCGTCCGGGGTGATTGCACGTTTGACGAAGCAGACCCGCCCCCGCCAGGAGGGGGTACCGTTCCCCGACCAGGGTTCGTCAACCGCGCGAACTCCGCCACCACCTTCCTTGTCACCGACGGATCAATCAACGCCCCGCCCCCTGCCACTGTACGGATTGCATCCGCCAGTTCATCCCCTGAAACATCCTTGAGCAAATATCCCAGCGCCCCTATCCGTAATCCTTCAAACACATACGAGTCATCGTCAAACGTCGTCAGAATAATGACTTTTGCCTCTGTCCAGCGTGCTCGCAAATGCCGGATCGCTTCCACTCCATCCATCACCGGCATCCGAATGTCCATCAATACCACGTCGGGCTTGAGATTTTCATACGCTTCCAGTGCAACCTGCCCATTTTCCGCTTCCCCTACCACATCGAAATCATCTTCCAATTCGAGCAATGTTCGCAGCCCATCGCGCATCAGGCGTTGGTCATCGACAAGGAGTAATCGGATGGGTGAATGAGGTGCCATAATTGAGTCTCTTAGAAAAGTTGAGTCTGGCTGAAAAAGACTTTTTCGTTGCCGATAGGGGTGATGGTTCCGGTAATTAAGATTTCGGTTTGCAGTGGCAAATCTTCGGAAGAAGTGCCAAGCATTAACCGGATTGTACCGGGTTCGAGGACAAATTCCAGGCCATCGTTGTGAAAACCAAATTGGTTGGCATTCAGCGTAAATTGCACGGTTTT
>DATDOR010000185.1:0-5221 GCA_035293165.1 Anaerolineales bacterium
GTTCCCAGTCCTCGGGTTTGGCCTCCACGACGTCCATGTGCGCCGACACCACGATCGGGCCCAGCGAGGGATCGCTCCCTGGCCAGGTGGCGATGAGATAGGCGGTATCTTTAAAAGGCACGATTTCGATCGCGTCTTCCGGCCAGCCGCCCTCCAGCAGCGCCTGCTTGAACAGTTCGGCGACCATCGGTGTCTGGTTGCCTTCGCCCTCAACGGAACGCAGCGCGATGGCCTGTTTCGAAAGATCCAGCACTTGAGCCTCGGCGGCGGGATGGATTTGGGCCTGGACGAGAGTAGCGGCGAACAGGAATGCGCTGCCGGTTGCGGCAGCCATGATTGTGGATTTCAACGGCAGGGTCCTCGTTTAGGGCCGAACAATTCACGCAGTAGGGCCAGTTGGCAATGGCCAAGTCTACCGGGTATTTGCGGAAAAGGGGCCGGTTACCTTAAAAGCCAGGTCACGTTTTCGGGCAAGGAACGAAGCTTTTACGCGTCATCGCCCGCGGTACTGCGGGCATTTTGCAGAAACTGCGGCACACCGCTGACCTGGGAAGGTGATGCGGGCGAGCTGGGCCAGGTCATTGAATTGCATGTGAGTACGTTTGACGATCCGGAGGCCATGGTTCCAACAGCCCATGCGTTTTACCCCGAGCGCATTTCGTGGTTTGAAGTAGCTGATGATTTACCACGATATGAGGGTTTTCCGGAAGACAGCATTGTGCTGTGCCATGGGCCGGCCGAGCGTTAACTGGAGTACAGGACTCTGACCGCTTTTTCACCCAGCGCCAAAGCTCAATAGCTTCCTTAACAGGTTGATGAGTATCCAAAGGAACGCCAAGGGCAGAACACCCGTCTGCAAGATGAACACAACGCTGAGCTGGATGAGGTGTTCGATCAACTCTGCCGCCCGCTCCTTCAGGTGCTCGAGGCGACGGCTGAAATTCACGGTTTCGGCAGTACTCGACAGGGCTCGATTGAACGACTCCAGGAACCCCGTCTCCTCGTCGCCACCGGTGCTTTCACCCGCCTGGGGCTCAGCGCTTTTTTCCTCGAGATCATGGCTGGCGTCCTGGATGAGCTGCGCGCTTTCATCGTAGCGGGCCTGCAGGAAGAGGACGTACAGCGCTTCGTTTGCCACCAGGCTCAGCGGCACAGCAAATCTCAGGAACAGCATCACCAGGAAAACGCGCATCAGGATCGTTCCTGTCCGCGATGGCTGACCATGGCCGGGTGGCGATCGTTTGAGCACCCACCACAGCCATAAAAGCCCGCTGAGCCCGATCAAGACGCGTAGCACCCACCACTGGCCGATGTCGAGCAGCACCTGCTGGATGCCCAGCGAAATCGTGGCGGCCAGCATGATCCAGGAGAAGCGCTCGACCAGGTCGTTCACCGGATCCAGGATTTCCCCCGGCGTGAGGGTCACCCCGATTCCGGCTGGCTGCAGGGCAACTTCTGTTCCCTGCACCACTGAAATCAGGCCATTGAGCGTGCGGGCCAGGGCGAAGGTGACCAAGGCCCTGCGGAACAGGCTGTCCAGGTCCTCCCTTGCATATTGATCGACCGAAGTGACCGAGGACACCACGACCGCGATGGTCACGAACGCCAGCAGCCACATCTGCCTGCCTTTGGAGGGGGCGTTTGAATGATTTGGGTCAGAAGCCATGTCGATTCCTGTTCGTCAGAAGGCAGCAGTAGGATAAAAGGGCTCTGACAGTTTTCGTAAATATGTATCCGGCCCCTTTTTACTGATAGGAAAAGGGCTCTTTCCCCGCTACCGCTTATTACCCGCAAACCTTTTCGATCTTCATAACTATCCGCTCAGGGAAACCGCCGGTGGGTGCAACCAGAATGACTTCATCGTCCTCGGGCACCGCCGGCTTACGTACCAGGGTATTCACCCTATACAGTTCAATGCCTAGCGCTTGGCATGTTTCAACGTCAATGCAGATGACGTAGCCGCAACCAGTTGCAGCTCTTCCCAGTGCATACACACGCGCCCGCCCGAAAAATGGCGTGGTAGATAGGCCAGACGTGGGTAATCCCGCTTGCGCGTGCTGATGTTCGATAACGGCGTTAGTTGCCGATGTGCCCCATGTGCTGTTACCCCACTCACTTACATCCCATTTTGGCTTTTTTTTGAATGGCCCTGACTCTTTGGGGATTAGTGCGCTCCCGACTCCGCTGAAACGAGATTCGTGAATGCCACGGTATAGGAGCTTTTCCACGCAGCTAATGCTCCGGGTCAGCAGCGGGTTGCCTGAAGAAAAGAGCCGGGTAATTTTTCCTTTTTATTGTCGCGGGCTTTTCGAATTCAAACGATTTCAGTTTCGCCCCCTTTTTTTTGCAAATACTGAGACCCGTGGAGAACCTCCAATATTTTCCGATCAGTAACTTTCTCACCCCTCGCCTCAGCGCACTTGATTGCTTCAATTACAAAGTCCGGGTAGGGCCTTCCATTTTCGTCGATGTAGGGTGCGCCACCGCCCCACAGCAGCCTGGTAAACAGCCAAATTAGCAACATAACGACACATCCAAAAATCATCGCACCAGTGCAGACAATCGCGACAGTGCCCGCTAGCTCCACGTAGCCAACCGGAATTTCAATCCACTTCGGAATTAGCCACCACCCCAGCCACCCAAGAGCGGCCGGCAAAAATGACACGGCCACCAGCCACCCAAACGGGACAGTTAACCTGAGGAGGAACCCCTGCCAGAAAGCAATCGCGCTCATTTCAGCCCTCTACCAGCATGCCTCAGCCTGCTACTTACGAGCCCAAGCAAGAAGCAAGCTCATGAAGTTATGAATCGAAAAAGTGCGCGCAGTCCGTAAAGCGCAATCACCACCGCCCCAATAAGGACAGAAAATCGAATAAGCGCCGCTCCCCACCCAGGCCTGGTTTCTTCGATGTGGCCAAGGTGTGGAACGTCCTGTCGTTGGGAAGGATCGGGTTCCACATAAGGGAAATCTGTTCGTTGGTGGATCTCTTCTGCCTTCCGTTTGAACATCACGATCATGCACCTGCGATCAGCTAGACGTAGACCATTTTGGGTCATCATGGGGTGGATGTCATCTCCTGACCGGACGACCGATTTGCACGCTGGAAAACAAAGGTCGTGCAGATCGGTACGGGGCACGGCCTAAAGGGAGCACCTTTTCATCCATCATGCCCGATCCTTGTGAATTAGGGTCGGACCAGTGTAATCCGTTGAAAGGACACTATTTGGTTGGTGTTTTCGACGGGTTTTAGTACTTAACAGCCCTTTTTGGGGTCAATAAAATCAAGGCTAACCCAGCTCAATACGGGGGGAAGCGCAAGTTTCTTACATCAATTAGTATTCATTTCCTATTCCCAGCGCCAAATTGATGACAAACACTTTCGGGCAGATGTGTGATTTGTCGAGCCCAGGCTTATGTTTTCAGCTGTCGTTTACAAAGTTGAGGGAGGTAAGGAATATCCTTACAATGAGGATATTGCAAACTGACTGCTATGCTTCATATGATTCTCAGCAAATTAACTTCCAAAGCCCAGACAACGATTCCGCTGTCCGTACGCCGTGCCCTGCAACTCCAGCCGGGGGACGAACTTGAGTATCAGGTCGTTGATGGTCATGTCATTCTTACCAAGGCTCACGGCGGTAAGAAGACGGATGATCCTTTCCGCAGTTTCGATGAATGGAGCAGCAAGGCGGACGAAGAGGCTTATGCCAAACTTTAAGCAGGGGGACGTTATCAAGGTCCCTTTTCCATACACCGACCGGCCCACTCGACAGTCAAGACCCGCATTGGTCATCTCCACCGGCAAGCTGGAAAAACTGCATGGCTTGTTGTGGGTTGCCATGATTACCAGTGCCAGCAATCGCGCCTGGCCTGAGGACGTTAAAGTCTCGAATCTAAAAAAGGCAGGGCTGCCTTATCCATCGGTAATACGTTCAGCCAAGATTGCCACCATCGAAGCTTCCGATGCAGCGAAAATCGGGTCGGTATCCTCGGCCCAGGTGAACCAGGTGAAAGAACGGATCACTGCGGAATTGGGGCGCTGACCCCAGGAAGGCCTGATTTAACTGCGCAGAATGGTGTGCGCTGCGTTAAACCCCGGCGCCCCCGTAACCCCACCCCCCGGATGAGTCCCCGCTCCACACAAATAGAGTCCTTCCAGCGGCGTCTTGTATCGTGCCCACCCGGCCACGGGGCGCATGAAAAACAACTGGTCCAAACGAATATCCCCATGAAAAATATTGCCTTCGGTGATGCCGAAGCGCCGTTCGAGGTCCAGCGGTGTGATCACATCCCGTCCCACGATCGCGCCCGGCACATTGGGCGCGTACTTCCCAATGATCTCCACCACCCGGTCGCCGAGGGCTTCGCGGTGGTTGTCCCAGGTGCCGCTGGCGAGGTGGTAGGGCACGTATTGCACGAAGCAGGTGAGTACGTGGTGGCCGGGGGTGGCGAGGTCGGGGTCTATGGCCGAGGCTTCGATGCAGTCCACCCACAGGTCGCGGGCAATCTCGCCATCTTGTGCCGAGTTATAGCAGGCCTGCGCCTGGGCGAAGGTGGGCACCAGGGTGTAGAGCATGCGCTGCAGGGGTGGCGCGTCCTTGGGCATGCCGTTCACGCGCGGCACTTCACTGAGCACCAGGTTGACCTTGGCGCTGGGGCCGTTCATGTAGATGGCTTTGACCTGCTGGATAAAGTCGGGGTCGAGGTGTCCGGGCGCGACCAGCTTGAGAAAGGTGCGCTTGGGGTCGGCGTTGCTCACCACGATATCGCCGTCCAGCACCAGGCCGTTTTCCAGCACCAGGCCGGTGGCGCGCTTGCCTTCCACTTTCACGTTTTGCACGGCGGTGCTGGTGTTGATTTCCACTCCGGCCTCGATGCAGGCTTTGGCCATGGCCTGGGTGATGGCGCCCATGCCGCCGATGACGTGGCCGGTGAAGCCTTGTTTCGCCTGTTCACCCCCGCTTAAGAGATGAAACAACAAGCCCATGGCGCTGCCCGCGTCTTTGGGCCCGCCGTGTTTGCCGTAGAGGTTGTTGGCGAGGATCAGCCGCTTGACGTGTTCTGACTGGAAGTACCGGTCCAGCAGTTGTTCCAGGCTGCCGGTGAGGAAGGCGATGAGTTCGCTGATCTTCTTACCGTTGAGGCCGCGCAGGCGATTGCCCACGCGCAGCACTTCCAGCAGGCCGGCGATGCCTTTGGCTTCGGTATTGGGCGGTGGTT
>DATDOR010000186.1:0-3129 GCA_035293165.1 Anaerolineales bacterium
ACAACCCCATCAGAGAATATTTCCACCTCCCCAGCGGGGACGGGTTCCGTACCCGGTTCATCTTCCGCCTCCAGGCTTGAGGCCAGATCGCCCGCCAACAGCCGGGATAAGCCCTGGTAGTGTTGTTCAGCCAGGATACTGGTTGGAGCGAGGATAGCAGCCTGGGCACCGTGCCGGACAACCATGGCAACCCCCATCGCGGCAACAGCCGTTTTGCCCGCCCCTACATCTCCCTGTAACAAGCGGTTCATCGGGTGGCCTGAAGTTAGAGCGGCGTGGAGATCGTCAATGGCGCGTTTTTGGGCATCGGTCAGTTCAAAGGGCAGGCGGGCGAATTGTCCGTGTAACCATTCGAGTGGGGTATCGAAGACACGGGCGGTGTGCTCCGTCCATTGGCGGCGTTGACGCAGGACACCCAATTGTAGCAGGAATATCTCGTCAAAGGCCAGACGATGGCGGGCCATTTCCAGCTTTTCCCAGGAGTCGGGGAAGTGGGCCTGCAAGAGTGCGGTTTGGAGCGGCATCAATCCGGCGGATTTGCGAAGGAATTTGGGAAGGTAATCCTGTACACGGAGTGCCCAATAGGAAACCACTTGGTGCAGCATCTGGCGCAGCCATTTTTGAGTGATGTCGGCGGTAAGGGGATAGACAGGGACGATGCGGTTGGTGTGAAGGGATTTTTTGTCGAGCAGTTCCCAGGTGGGGCTTTTTAAGATGAGACGTCCCAAGTATTGCTCGATTTTGCCGGAGAGAGCGACACTTTTGCCTCGAAGTTGTTCCACAAGCCAGGGTTGGTTGAACCAGTTGACGCGGAGAGATCCGCTCCCATCAGAGAGCAGGGCTTCGATGAGTTGGGTTTTGCTGTTGCGCGTGGGGCGCAGGGTAATCTGGCTGATGACGCCTATGACGGTTACTTCTTCCCCATACGATAGCCGGTTGATCGGTTTAAGTTGAGAGTAGTCGTCGTATCGGCGGGGGAAGTAGTAGAGGGCATCACCTAATGCCTTGAGGCCTAATTTTTCGAGGGATTTGGCGTAGCGCGGGCCAATCCCGGAAAGGACGGTAAGTGGAGCGCCGAGGGCGGCGATTTCTCCGTCAGGGGGTGGGGGGGCATCGAATACTTCTTCCGGTTCAGGCGCTGGTTCAGGTTCGGCGATTGGGGTTGGGGCAGATTCTTCGATGATAGGGGGAGAAGGCGTTTCTTCAACGGTGGCAATCCCGGCCGCGGATGGGGTTATATCTTGCGCGCGCGCATCCGGCTGGGGCGTGAAAGACGGTGGGACGGGGTAACTCTCCCTGTCTGCTTTTTTTGCAACCGAACGGGGTTTCGCATGTGGACGTTTAACAGCAGGGCGAGAGCGTTCGTGGGAGGGTTCAGGGGCGGCATCTCCAGCGCTCAGTTCGGGAAGGGGTTCATCAAAGCTTTTTCGCACCCTTTCCCACAGTTCGTTCAACACCTCGATACGGGAATTGACGGTCAGTTGGTGGTAGTCGCGTAAATAAGCGTGGATGGCGCGAATCAGGCTTTCGGGGAGATCATCGGCACGGGCGTCGTTTTCCCAGGTTGCGGGTATTTTTTGTAATCCCCCCATCACGGCACTGTTGTCGTATCCTTTTTGGATTTCGAGTTTGAGGAATTTATAGAGCTTATCTATAGAAGGTTTCATAGGAGGGGAATTGTACCAGGGTTCACTGGTCAGCAAGCACAACAGCAAACCCTAAAGCGTTCGGGCCAACGTGCGCGCCGATCACGGGCGTAACGTTGACGAGGAGCGAATCAGGATGGTGTTTGCGAATAAATTCGCGGGCATCGGCCTCAGCATTGGTGTGGAGCATGGCAAACCGTTCGAGCGGACCCAGAGATTGCAGGAGTTCCCCCAGGCGACCAAGGGCCTTGTTGCGGGTACGGATGCGTTCGAGGGGGATAACCTGCCCGTCGCGAACCTCAATGAAAAGACGCAGACGGAGCACCTCACCCAACGTGGCGCGCAGGTGGGAAACACGCCCGCTCCGGCGGAGGTATTCGAGGGTATCGAGCATAGCGATCACCCGGACGCGGCGGCGGGTATTTTCAACGATGTACAGGATGTCAGGTAGGGAAGCCCCTTGTGCGATGGCTTCAGCAGCAGCCAGGGCTTGAAACCCCAGGCCAAGCGTGAGCGAACCGCTATCCAGCACTCGTGCCCGGTCCCCGTAGGGTTCGGCTGCAATACAGGCGGCATTGTAAATGGCAGTCAATTGGCTGGCAGCGTGAATGGAGACGATTTGTTCCGCGCCTTGAGCGAAGAGTTCAGTGTATACCTGCTCAAACGTGCCGCTGGATGGAGCAGCTGTCGTCGGGGGCGGGGATATTTCCGGCAAGCGGGTGTAGAAGTCTTCGCGGGTGAAGCCTGTTCCGTCTTCATAAGATTTTCCGGCTACGATCAGGTTCGTGGGAACGACGCGGATCCCATGCCGGGCAGCCAGTTCACGGGGAAGGTCGGAGGTGGAGTCGGTTACGATGGAAATCATCAGTCTTCTTCTTCCCACACAAATACGCCAATCGTGTGGGGGCCGAGGATGGTGGCGAGGGAAGGATTGACGATATGTTCACTGATCGAAATGTTGGGAAATTCAGCTTCGATCCGTTCGCGGAGAATCTTCTTCTCCTGTGGGTAAGAGGGAACGCCCTGGATCAGTGCGAGGTGCTGGATACGGTCAAATTCAATCACGAATTCAAAGAAACTGTCCACCAACTGCCGTGAATGTCGAATTTTCTGGACAGGAATCAGTCTGCCCTGTTCCAGTACAAACACAGGAATCACCCCTAACATCTCTCCGGTAAAAGCCTGCCCAGGGTCAAGGGTTCCAATTCGTTCCAGGTATGTCAGGCCACGCACACACAAGATAGAGAAAATGTGCGGTAAAAGTCCCTGAACCAGATGCCGTATCTCGCGCGCATCGTGCCCTTCTTCCGCGGCCTGTGCCGCCGTCTGGACGATGAACCCCAATCCAACACTGGTACTATAGGAGTCGATGATTTCTATGCGGACAAGGCTGCTCAGATTTTTAGCCGCCTCACGAGCATGTTGCACCAGAGGAACAAGATTTCCTGATAAAAAAATGCCGACAATTTGGTCGTATCGGGCG
>DATDOR010000187.1:0-8181 GCA_035293165.1 Anaerolineales bacterium
AATTGACAACAAAACCGCCGAATTCATTAGCTAGCGCCGTGATGGCGTCGAGGTTTTCAGCGGGGTTCTGGACCGCGATGGAAAGAGAAGCATTTTTGATAACGATGCGCTCCCCGGTGGCCTGGGATTGGTTCGTGACAGCGGTGTCAGAACCAGGTTCAGGGGCAAAAGCCATTCCCCCCGCCTCATCCGCAGCGGAACGTTCCATGGCTTCCATTGCCGGTTCTTCCATAACGACCATGGGAGGTTCAGCACTGGCGGCAGGTGAGCATGACGTGATGAGCAGGGCAAACAAAAGGAGCAAGTAGAGTGTCTTTTTGAGCATATTATTTCTCCTAATCGGGTATTTATATAAGGAGACGATAGACCTGGGCAAAAAGTTCCAGGATAAATAAAATTCCGGAGCGAAGGGCTTCGGAAATAGACGAGGGTGAGTTCTTACCAACCAGATGAGAGGCGCTGGATATGTCTCTCTGGCAGGCCATGTGCTTTCATGCGTTTTTGCACGGACTGGATATTATACGGGATTCGCCGGTAATCCCAGGTGTTGGTTTCAGGGTCAAAGATCGCATAGGCGGCGCGCGGATCGCGGTCACGTGGCTGGCCCACCGAGCCTGGATTAATAATCGAGCGAACAGCCAGGCGTATGGCCTGGTTAACAGGGGGGATGATTAGACTGGCATGTCCCTGACCATTGACAAGGAGATACTGGACAGGGAGGTGCGTATGACCGACAAAACAGAAAGAAGTCTCAAAGTGAGCAAAGTTGATAGTTGCCAGTTGAGTATCTAGCAGATATTCAAAGGTAGGGCTGCGTGGGCTGCCATGCACAAGGGTCACATTATTAATCACGAGGCGATTAGGTAATTGGCTCAGGTATTCAATGTTTTCCGCGGTCAATTGGTCAAGGGTCCATTCAATAGAAATACGGGCTTCCGGGTTGAAAGTGGAAGCATCCATTTGGTTTACAACCGCTGCGTCGTGGTTGCCAATCAGACATACGAGATCGGATAGATTTTTAATTCGTTCGACACATTCGTTAGGATCAGGGCCATATCCAACTAAATCGCCCAGGCACCAAACCGCATCCACTTTGCCAGCGTGTTTGAGAACCGCGTCAAGTGCAGTGAGGTTTGCATGAATATCAGAAAGGACAAGAATTTGCATAGCGATTTATTTTACCCCTCATTAGAAAATTGGTTGAGATCACCAGGACCAAAAGCAGAGGGTAATAATTCCTGGATGGAAGCCTCCCAGAGAATTTTTCCGGTTTCGTTTACGATCAAGACCAGGGTATCCATCCCGAATTCAGCCAGGGCCTGGCGACAAGCGCCACACGGGGCGCCACCATTCTGCGTGACAACCGCAAGGGCCTCAAATTGACGCTCCCCCTCGGACACAGCCTTGTAAACGGCTACGCGTTCAGCACACATCCCGGTCGGATAGGCGGCGTTTTCAACGTTAACGCCATCGTATATGCGTCCAGAGGTGGTTAACAGCGCTACTCCTACCGGGTAATTGGAGTAGGGAGCATAGGCCCATTGGCGAACATTCTGGGCAATTTGGATCAGGTGTTGGCGTTGTTCTTCAGTTAGCATGGGAGTCCATAGTTTCAATCGCTGATTTGTTGGATGTGCGTTGGGCTTTCACTTTTCGTATGCGTTTTCCGGTGACTTGTTCTACGGTGAGGAGTATATCATCTGCCTGGATGACTTCGCCACCTTTTGGCACCCTGCCAATTTTGCTATAGATCAGGCCGCCGAGTGTACCTGCTTCATCTTTCGGAATATCACTGTCCATGATTTCATTGAAGTCATCCAGATCAATTCTTGCCTGGAAGACAAATTCCCCGTCGTTGATTTGCTCGTAGATTTGTTCTTCACTTTGATCATACTCGTCCTGAATTTCGCCAACGATTTCTTCCATAATATCTTCTAAGGTTACCAGCCCTGCTACCCCACCGTATTCATCAACCACCAGTGCAATGTGAATCCGGCGACGTTGCATCTCGGTAAGTAACTCATCTGCCTTTTTGGTTTCGGGAACAAAATAGACAGGACGCAATTTATCTTGTAAGGTTCCTTCCTGTTTCCCTTCCCGGCAGAGACGAAGTAAATCTTTGACATATAAAATACCAATGATGTTATCAACGCTTTCCTGAAACACCGGCACACGCGAAAAACCTGACTTAAGCATGGCATCCACGGCATCCAGTACAGGCGTGTTAACATTCAAAGCCAAAATATCAATCCGCGGCACCATAATTTCACGCGCTAATTTTTCTCGAAATTGAAAGATAGAATCGATCAATTTCCTTTCATCAACCTCCAACACGCCTTCTTCCTGACTGGCGTCCAATAATTTCCGGAGTTCATCTTCGGTCACGCTAAAAAAACGCTGAGGCTCTGAGGCCATTGAGCGTGAAACCAGTAGGGGGAGAAAGAGAAGAGGGGTGAATAAGGTTGAGATGATACGCGTAAACAGCGTAAGCCGGATCGTCCAGGATTCAGGATCAGCCAATACACGCGTCTCAATGGCCTGTTCGATAAAGGAGAGGGCAACCGCGGCCAAAATTAAGAATATCACCCACTCTATCCATAAGGAGTTTTGTTCTTGCTGCTCAAAAATGGAGGTAATTGCCAGGCCAGCAATCAGGAACCGTAGAATGACATGAATAATTTGCAAACCTGTTCCGAGCTGTACACGATCCTTGATCAAGAGGACAGTTTGTTCAACATGCAGGTTTTCCTGCTCACCTTGTGATAAGACACGCGCCAGGCGGGCATTAACAAATCCTACCTTGGCAGCCGTTAGATAAAGATCAATAAGAATCAGGACAAGAAGCGCTACAAAAATACCAGAGAAAGTCATACGATTTTTAGAAAAAGTCAGGCCTGCAAACTAATGGAACTGGAACATGTGCTTGTTCATCAACAATTCAGCCTCCGCCAGGTGTTCTTGTGTATTAACCCCCAGAATTTCTTCTGGATCATCCACCGTAACGGCTCGCACAGACAGCCCACTATTTACAGCAATTTCGACTAAATCCGTCAGATAGTATTCGCCTTTAGGCGAAACTTGAATTTTCTTAAGGGATTCCCATAACCATTCTGCCGAAAAACAATACAGACCTGCGTTTAGTTCCCGCACGGCGAGTTGTTCTGGAGATGCAACTGCTTCCTCCACGATAGCCTGTACCTGGTGATCTCCATTACGGATCACCCGTCCAAAACCGCGCGGATTATCGGATATCGCCGTTAGTATCGTCAGCGGCCCTGAGTGAGTCTGTTGGATTTCAACCAGATTTCGCAATGTTTCACTCATAAGCAAGGGCATATCCGCACTGATCACCAGCAAAAAATCACATTGGTTTTTCAAAAGGGACTCGGTTTGTTGAACCGCATGGCCTGTCCCCAATTGTTTTTCCTGCAAAACGTAGTGAACGATTTCACCCACTTCCTTCCGAACGCATTCCGCCTTATGCCCCACGACCAAAACCGGTTTCTCTCCTGTCGCTGCCATCGCTGCTTCAATGGAATAAATAACCATCGGACGGCCCGCCACAGGATGTAAAACTTTCGGTAAATCCGATTGCATCCGTTTTCCTTGCCCTGCAGCTAAGATGACAGCAACTGTTTTGAACATATCCATTAAATCGCGCTCATGCGTATGTGGATTTCTCGAAAGGAAGATGTGCATGGGGAGGGTGCATCCCACGCACATCTTCTCGGCTAACAGGTCTGCTCAACTGCCTAGTTAAATTAAAAATTACGAGCACCACACCCCGCAGAAGAGGTGGATGCTCGCTGGGAAAGTTGAACACGGCGATATGTTTTTTTAGGTCATCCTCAGACACAGATTACTTCCACAGAGTTACTAAAGCCGGGGCGCCTGGACTCGAACCAGGATTAACGGATCCAAAGTCCGCTGTGCTGCCAATTGCACCACGCCCCAATTCTACCCAAAAAGAGCGGGCAAATTGTAACACGATTAAACCAAAGCTGACAATGATCTTTTTGCTGAATGACCCTGTCTACCTGACCCCCTCCCTGATATAATGCCGCCCATGTCTCAACCCCAGAAATATCACATTTGGACGGAAGGTTGCCAGATGAATGTGGCGGACTCGCAGCGCGTCGCTTCTGCGCTGGAGCGCATAGGTTATTCTCCCACCCGGCAGCCGAAAGAAGCAGACATCATCGTCCTCAACACCTGCGTCGTGCGACAAAGTGCGGAGGACAAAGCCGTCGGACGGCTGACCTCGTTGAAACCGCTCAAAACGAAAAACCCCAACCTCGTCATCAACTTGATGGGTTGCATGGTGGGCGTCAAAGGAGCGGAAAAACTGCGGGCGCAATTCCCGTTCGTGGACGTATTCTCGCCGCCTTCTGACCCCGGCCCGCTGGTCTCCTTTTTGGCGCAGGACGAAACCCGATCGTTAGCATATGCCGAACTCGATCAGCGCAATGCCGAACTGGACGGGGATTTGATCCTGCCCCTACACGAGCGCGGGCGGCTGGTTAGCGCGCACGTCCCGGTCGTGTATGGCTGCTCCCACGCCTGCACCTTTTGCATCATCCCCTACCGCCGTGGGGTGGAACGTTCCCGCCTGGTCGGGGAAATCGTCGCGGAAGTACGCTCGCTTGCCACACAGGGTGTAAAAGAGATCACCCTGCTCGGCCAGATAGTTGACCGCTACGGCAAAGACATCGTTGATGGCCCCAACCTGGCCGCGCTGTTACGTATCATCGCCGAAGTGGAAGGGGTGGAGCGTGTTCGCTTCCTGACTTCTCACCCAAACTGGATGACCGATGACCTGCTCGATGCCGTGGCCGAACACCCTAAAGTGATGCCGCACATCGAGGTCCCTGTGCAGGCCGGGGATAATGAAATCCTGGCAAATATGCAGCGTGGCTACACCCGTGAAGCATACTACGCCCTCGTGGAAAAAATCCGCGCCCATATCCCCAACGTCTCCATCGCCACCGACATCATTATCGGCTTCCCCGGAGAAACCGACGCGCAGTTCCAGCAGACCTATGATTTGCTCGCTGACCTGAATCTGGACGTGGCACACCTGGCGCGCTACTCCGAGCGTCCCGGCACTGTCGCTGCCCGCCGCCTCCCCGACGATGTATCTGAAGAAGCCAAGTGGGACCGCTTCCGTGCATTGGAAGAATTGCAAGAGCAAATCGTGGGCGAGATCAATGCGAAATACCTCGGCGAAACGATCGAAGTGCTGTTTGAAGAAAAGGTGCGTGGGCGTTGGAAAGGCCGCACGCCGACCAATAAGCTGGTGTTTGTGGAGAGTGAGAAGAATTTACGGGGACAATTGCGAGATGTGATCATTACTTGGACGGGGCCGTGGAGTATGCAGGGGCGGCTGCCCATCCAAGTCCCGAATGGGCAAATCCCAGTAAACACCTCGCTGGAAATGATCATGAATGGATAATCAAAACGCCCCGATTACGGGGCATTTGTGCTTGGGTCCTTTGTTTCAGGATCTGAAAGGTGAGCAACTCCAATCTCCCACAAGCGTCTTATTGAACTGAGAACTGGAATATGCCATAATAGGAACACCTGACATTTTTTGACATTCAACACAGTGCAACAATGAAAAAGGCATTTCGAGAAACCCATGTTAGAAGAAGAAGAAAAAACCGCCCGGATCAAAACATCCCGATTAGATATCGAAAGACTTAACCAGTTTTTTGAACGACTTACTTTCTGCAAATTACCTGCCCATTCCAAAAAATCGCCAGGGGAGGCTGCCCTCACCACCTGGCGCATTGTTTTGATCAGCCTAAACTCCCAAAACGATCCCCTGGCCCTGGAGATTCATGACAACATCACGGTTGGCCGCTCACTCGGCAACATTACCGTTGACCTGGATTTGACTCCATTCCTCGCCCTGGAACTGGGGGTTTCCAGAGAACACGCTGCCATCCACCCCACCGAGCAAGCCCTATTGATTTATGACCGGAACAGCACAAATGGCACTTTCTGTAATTTCAACAGCGCCAGCACAAACAACCCTCTAAAAGTTGAAAACAACGACATTATTTCGTTTGGGGCATTGAACTTTCAGGTCAAGATTGTTCGTCATCCTGAACTCGTGACCTGACTCACATAGTAGAATCAATTAATCCTTCCCAAAACGCGAGGGCTTCATCTACTCGCGCCGGTTGCTCTTCTATATTTCTCAAATACACTGCGGATTGCCCCCGACTCCAAACCAGGTAAATAGGGGCAATTGTTCGTTCTACGAGGTGTTCGTATAACATCACTTTTTCAACCCGATCTGACTCGTTGAGGCAATTTCGCAAAACGTCTAAATATTCCAGGTCGTGATCTTGCAGATAGCGCACGGCTGCTTTCTCTCCTTCCCAAAAAAGATTGCGAATCGTGTAGTAATCCCGGCACA
The DNA here is from genome assembly GCA_035293165.1 of Anaerolineales bacterium. GTDB lineage: Bacteria > Chloroflexota > Anaerolineae > Anaerolineales > JABWBV01 > JABWBV01. The sequence goes on from DATDOR010000187.1 coordinate 6,425, forward strand.
GGCGGCTGATCGCAGAAGAAAGCATCAAATCAACCGCGGTAAGATACACCAGGTCAACAGATTGGAGCATCCGCCGGATATGAGCCAGGCTGTGATTTTGCCAGAACCAAGCTGCGTACCTTTCACTTTCCGAAGGGGGCATCAATCCTATTCCTTTCAGTTGTCGTTTCCTGGCAACTTTTTGGGCCAGGGTAAACTGACCGGAAGGATCATATACGATTTTTGCAGTGAGCATCTTTTGGAGTAGCATCCATTCTTTTGATGATGGATGAATGAGGACATTTCCACCGATCAAATCACTTGCTGTTTTTATGTCTGCAAATACAACATCGGCCAAACGCCCTTCGATATGGGTTAATAATTGGAAGATTTCGACAGGCATTTTCGTGACAAGGATTAGCAAGTCGTAATCGCTCGTTGGAGTTTTCGAATGATGGACGCGACTACCGAACAAGGCAATTCCAGCGACGTGATCAGAAGCACGTAAACGAGCAATGGTTTCATCAAAGGTCAAATGGAAAGATGGGCTCAAATGAGATGTGAGCATGGAGTTTCTCCTTATTAAGTTGGTCGATAAATAGGGAAATTTGTTTTGGTCAACAGTAGTATGAACACCCGAAAAAAAGGTGTGTTTGGGGGTGTACACCCCCAAACACACCTTTTTTTCGGGAATCTCGTTGTTCACACTTTCGTTGACGAATACAATAAATAGGGAAATTTAAACGAAAAATGCCCCGAGATGGGGCATTTGGGATTTATAAAGAAAAAGCCCCTTGGCAATGACCTACTCTCCCAGGGCGTCGCCACCCAAGTACCATCGGCGCTGGCAGGCTTAACTTCCGGGTTCGGGATGTGACCGGGTGTACCTCTGTCGCTAGAATCACCAAGAGACTTTATTCACAATGTTTCGACTGAATAGTTATATAAAATGCGATTTTGCAGGAAAAGTTTTGAGTTCTCCGCATCACAGGTTAAGCCCTCGACCATTAGTACAACTCAGCTGAACACATTGCTGCGCTTACACCTGTTGCCTATATAGCAGGTAGTCTACCTGCGGTCTTACTCCCTTGACGGGATGAGGGATCTTATCTTGGAGCGAGTTTCCCACTTAGATGCTTTCAGCGGTTATCTCTGCCAGACTTAGCTACCCAGCGATGCTCCTGGCGGAACAACTGGCACACCAGAGGTCTGTCCACTCCGGTCCTCTCGTACTAGGAGCAGCTCTCCTCAAATCCCTTACGCCCACAGCGGATAGAGACCGACCTGTCTCACGACGGTCTGAACCCAGCTCGCGTACCGCTTTAATGGACGAACAGTCCAACCCTTGGGACCTTATTCAGCCCCAGGATGCGATGAGCCGACATCGAGGTGCCGAGCGAGGTCGTCGATGTGAACTCTTGGACCTCACCAGCCTGTTATCCCCGGGGTAGCTTTTATCCGATGAGCCACGGCCCTTCCACTCGGTACCGTGGGATCACTAAGCCCGACTTTCGTCTCTGCTCGACGCGTTGGTCTTGCAGTCAAGCTCCCTTATGCCATTACACTCTACGGCTGGTTTCCATTCAGCCTGAGGGAACCTTTGGGCGCCTCCGTTACTCTTTAGGAGGCGACCGCCCCAGTCAAACTGCCCACCTGGCACGGTCCCCCATCCGGATAACGGAATGGGGTTAGAGTCTAAACAGATCCAGGGTGGTATTTCAACGATGGCTCCACCGACGCTAGCGCGCCAGCTTCACAGCCTCCCACCTATCCTACAC
>DATDOR010000188.1:0-4542 GCA_035293165.1 Anaerolineales bacterium
AAGAGGAGAAAAGGGGATAAGGAGAAGCGGGGAGGAAGGGTCAGGCGGAGAGAGGGGAGGTGATGGCGGTGAGCAGTCCTTCGACAGTGTAATCGTGGGCGGTGATGTGAACTGGAAACCCGGCCTCGCGGGCGGCGGCGGCGGTTTTGGGGCCGATGCAGGCGATTTGCGGGGAACCGGGAAGGGCGAAGGGGTCGAGATCGGCGGCCTGCACGAGCGTGATAAAGTTGCGAACGGTGGAGCCGCTGGTGAACGTGAGGATGTCTACGCCCGCGCGGAGGGCAGCCAGACCATTGGGGTCAGGTTCGGCGGGGAGGGTGTGGTAGGCGGTGACGCGGTGCGGGAAGCCGCCTGCGCGTTTGAGAGCGTTGGGGAGGTCGTCGTGGGCGAGGTCAGCCAGGGGGAGCAGAATGTTTTGGCCGCGTATCTCGCCTAATCCGGGTAGGATGGCTTCGGCGATGAATTTCTCGGGGACAAAATGGGGGAGAATTCCATGATTTTTAAGGCTGGCGGTAGTTTTCGGGCCGATAGCAGCCACCCGCACGCTATCAGGGAAGGGGATGTTCAGGATTTTTACCCGCGCCCAGATGGCTTCGACGGCGTTGGTGCTGGTGAAGATCACCCAGGAAAATTCATCTATCCTTCGCAGGGCGTCATCCAGGGGGGCAGGGTCTTTGACTGGGGAAATCTGGATGGTGGGAAAAAAGATCGGTTCTGCACCTGCGGCGCAGAGCGCTTCGGCGAAGGTGTCGGCTTGTTCACGAGGGCGGGTGATGAGGACGCGCATGGTCACCCTATCAAATCAATCATTTCCCTGGCTCCCTGGGCGAGGGCTTGCACAGCCAGGGAGTGACCGATTTGAGCAGGATCGGTGCCCTGTCCGCGCAGGAAGAGTACCTGGCTTCCATCTGGCGATGCGACGACCCCGCGCAAAGTGATCGTGTTCCCGGTCAGGGTGGCGTATGCACCAACGGGCAGAGAACATCCCCCGCCGAGGCTGTCGAGAAAGGCGCGTTCCGTGGTTACGGCTTGCCGCGTGGGGGTATGTTCGAGTACGTGGAGAATTTCGAGGGTTTTTTTGTCATCTGCCCGGCATTGAACGGCAAGCGCGGCTTGTCCGGGAGCGGGTAACATCTCCTCGAAGGAAAGATAGGATGTGATGTGCGTTTGTAGGCCAAGCCGGGCGAGGCCTGCGGCGGCGAGGACGAGGGCGTCGTACTGGCCTTCCTGTACTTTGCGGAGGCGGGTGTCCACGTTGCCGCGAATGGGTTGGAGGTCGAGGTCTGGGCGGCGGGCAAGGAGTTGCGCGCGGCGGCGAGTGCTGGAAGTGCCAACGGTGGCCCCTTTGGGCAGGGTGGCGAGGGTGTGTCCGGCGGGGCAAATCCACGCGTCTCGAGCGTCGGCGCGGGCGGGAATGGTCCCGATGATCAGACCGGGGGTAGCTTCGGTGGGGAGGTCTTTGAGGGAATGAACGGCAGCAGAGACGCGACCCGCGAGGAGTGCTTCTTCAAGTTCGGAAGTGAACAGGCCTTTGCCACCGATTTCCGGGAGGGGTTTGTCGAGAATGCGATCCCCTTTGGTGGTGAATATTTCGGTGTGACAGTTTAGCTCCGGCCAGGCCGCTTGGAGGAGTTCGATGATGTGGTCAGTCTGCCAGCGGGCGAGGGCGGAGGGACGAGTGGCGAAGATTAGCATTTCGGTGTTCAGTTGTCAGTCGAGGCCGAAAAGACCACGGGTAATGTTGGCGTAGTCGGCGGCGTGAGGGCTGCCCGCTACTTCTCGGAGGCGGAGAGTCGGGCTGTGTAGGATTTTTTTGACGATGGCGCGGGTGAGGAGGTCGAGTTGTTGGTGGGCTTCGGGTGAAAGTTCGGGGAGACGCCGGAGGGTTTTGTCAAGTTCGGCTTCCCGGATGGCGTCGGCTTGCCGTCGGATTTCGCTGATGATGGGGATAACATCCAGGGTGGTGAGGAAGTCCATGAAGGCGGCTAGTTCTTCGGCAAGGATGGTTTCTACGGCAGGGACTTCTGCTTTCCGCCTGGAGAAGGAGGCTTTAAGGTGAGCGGCCAGAGTGTCCATATCGTACAATTTAACGCCAGCCATTTTGCCTACGTCCGGATCAACATCCCGTGGCACAGCAATATCCATGAGGACGATGGGGCGCTGTGGGCGGAGTTTGATGGTCTGTTCTATTATAGATGGGTAGAGAATGAGGTGGGGCGCGCCGGTGGAAGCGATGACAACATCTGCCTGGGTGAGGTGTTCTGCCAGGGTTTCCAGGGATGCGGAGCGGGCTTGCCAGCGTTGGGCGAGTTCTTGTGCCCGCGCCAGGGTGCGGTTGATGACGGTGAGGTGGTGGACGCCCCTTTTGCGGAGGGATTCGATGGCAAGTTCGGCCATTTCGCCTGCCCCGATGACGAGAATATGGGCAGTATCCAGGGCTGGGATGGTTTCGGCGATCAGGCTGACGGCAACGGATGAAATAGAAGCCGGGTTGTGGCTGATAGCGGTTTCTGTCCGAGTTCGTTTCCCCGCGTAAATGGCAGCCTGGAAGAGACGGGAGAGGATTTTGCCGACGGTGTTGTGTTTGCGAGCGGTGGAGTAAGCTTCTGTAACCTGACCGAGAATTTGGGGCTCGCCCAAGACAATTGAGTCCAATCCGGCCGCGACATGGAAAAGGTGGGTAACTGCTGCCACGTCAAGCAGGCGATACACTGCCTGGGAGATTTCGTCCCTGGATACGTCCTGAATTTCTGCCAGGAAAGTTTCGAGCGTCTCAAAGATCGGGGTTTCCGCAACTGCATAGATTTCCACCCGGCAGCAGGTCGAGAGAATGACACATTCGCGAATGGCAATCCAGTTGTCTTCCATGCCGCATCCCAGGCGGGCAAGGGCGGTGTTTAGTTTGTGTGGACCGAACGAGAGGCACTCACGGAGCGCGACGCTGGCTGTGTTGTGATTAATACCTAGACAATGAATGTTCATCCTGACCGACGTTCCTGCGATTGGAATTGCCATAGTCTAGTGCAATCTTCTTGTTTGGTAAATGTAAGTTTCCGAAGATTTAAAGATCAATGGATTAGAAATAGATAAAAGTCGACAATATGTAACCGTTCACTTAGTGAGGGGATTATCCAAAAAAATGGTGTCCGCAGGGGGTGTACACCCCCTGCGGACACCATTTTTTTGGGTTCTTACCCCCTTGTGTTGTGATAATGCTACAACCTGTTGCGGTCCCGACGATTCCTGGTATAGGTCAACCCAACTTCAAGTAAATTTGACCCCACAGAACCGGAAAACGTCCCGTATATTGCCCTAAAAACGAAAAAACCCCCACATATGGGGGCTTTTTTCATCGGTTCACCATTGACATCTGCCAGAATCAAGCTCTCCTCAAATTTCAGTGCCTGCATCGCATCCAACAAAGCGCGCACTTCCCGCACGCGGGTGGCTGGATTGTCCAGATGTTGTGCGACCTGAAATAGCTGCCGGGTTTTTGGAAGGTAGAAATCTACTTCCTCAAAATTGTCATAACAAAACTGATCTTCCCCCAAACGGTGCGCCAGTTGCGCCAGGAGGGTGGATTTGCCAACCCGCCGCAAGCCGGAGGCGATAACGGCATGGGGGAGAGGCGCCGCGCGTTCAACCTCGGCCAATTGTGTCCGCTCGATACCCGGATTGAGCTGCCAGAAAGCCTGGAATTGTTCTAGCAGCATGGCTTTGATCTGGTCTTTGGTACATTTGGCCTTCCAGGGATTTTCGTTCATAGCGATGCGAAATCTTCCAAATCGAACAACAAATCCAACAGGGTTTCCATCAAACGTTCTTGCGTGTCAGGATCGTGGTGGGCGGCTTCGATGGCGGCGAGCAAGGTTTCCAGTTCCTGGCGGTCCTCGTCGTCCAGTTCCCCCGCGTCGAGCAATTTGCGGCCCCGGGTAACCAGGACCGCAGCTTCATCAGAGCGTTCAGGTTGCTGGTCTTCCGGTGGAATGGCCCATTGTTGGGCGCTCAAAATCTCGGCCTCGCTCAGGCGGGCGCGGGACGCCTCCACGGTGAGGGCCTCTTGTTTGCCGGTTTTACGATCCCGCGCCGTCACTTTAAGGATGCCGTTCACGTCGAAGTCGAACTGGACGGTGACTTTGGAGACTTCGCCGGGTTTGTCCGGCTCCAGGCCGGAGATCAGAAATTCCCCCAGCGGAGTATTGTGGGAAACAACCGGGTGTTCGCCCTGGAACACCTCGATGCGGATGGTGTCCTGTTCCGGGGTCAGCGTGTAAAACTCTTCTTCCTTCGTGACCGGAATGGTGGTGTTGCGCCGGATCAGCGGCTTGAAGTGGCCGGGGATGATCTGCCCCAGGAGGATATCCGCCACCGCAATCCCCAAGGAATGGGGCGTCACGTCCACCAGGATGGCGTCAATCGGCTCTCCGGCGATGATGGCCGCCTGCACCCCGGCCCCCAGCGCGACGGCTTCTTCGGGGTGGATGGAGGTGTGGGGTGCGCGCCCCACCGCGCCGGCTACCAGTTCCCACACCGCCGGGATGT
>DATDOR010000189.1:0-7132 GCA_035293165.1 Anaerolineales bacterium
CCCGTCTGGAAAACCAGGGGATTGGGTTCGACCTTTACCTCAAAACCCGTAATATCACGGAAGAACAAGTCCTTGATGAACTCCGCCCTGGTTCTGAACAGCGCCTCAAAGAATCACTCGTGTTGATGGAAATCGCTTCAAAGGAAAATATCCAGGTCGATCAGATCGAAGTTCAACACCAAATCCAACATACCCTGGATTCACTCATGTCCGGGATGTCAGAGCGTGAAGCACGCCGGGCATTCAATGATGATGTCTTGCGCGGATTGACTGCCAATGTGTACAACAACGCCTTGATTGGAAATACCCTAAAGCATCTCCGGGCAATCGCCAGTGGAGAACTTGAAAACCAAATTAATACATCCAGCGATGGTACTCAGGAAGATACGCCGGATGGAGTTTCCGTCAACGAGGAAGAGATCGCTGTTGATCCATCCCTTGCGGATGCATTAGATATGCAGAATGGAGACAACGCTGTCACAGAAGAAGTGACCTCCCAGGAAGATATAGAAACTGCTCCATCCCAGATAAACGAAGAAGCAGAGACGGGGAGTGAAGAAAACTCTGAGACCGATGACGCTGTCAACAAAGATGTTGTAGAAATTACTGAATAATACAAAAGGAACTCACAATGCTTAACCCACAATCTGTAATCCCCATGGTTATCGAAACCACCGGACGCGGCGAACGCGCATATGATATTTACTCTTTGCTCCTCCGCAACCGGATCATATTTCTGGGCACGCCGATCAATGCCCAAGTTGCCAACCTGATCGTCGCCCAATTATTGTATCTGAACAGCGAAGACCCTGAATCACCTATCCAGATGTACATCAACTCCCCAGGAGGAGAAATCTACGCCGGATTGGCGATTTATGACACGATGCAAATGCTCATCAACCCCATTCGTACCATTGCAGTTGGGGTCACTGCATCGTTTGGCACTGTTCTACTCACGGCAGGGACCAAAGGTGAGCGTTACGCTCTCCCCAATTCCACCATTCACCTTCACCAGCCTTTGGGCGGTGCACAAGGTCAGGCCACTGACATTGAGATTCAGGCTCGCCAGATCTTAAAACTTAAATCTTTGATCACTTCCATGCTCTCCAAACACACCGGACAACCACTCGAAGTCATAGAGCGCGATACGGACCGGGATATTTATATGGCGGCCAACGAAGCCGTCAAATACGGGTTGGTTGATCACGTTCTGGAAACCGCTGATTCAAAAGTTCCAGCCTAAATATATGGCTCTTTGGGATTTGCCGTGGTTGCCTCCCCGCCGATTCCTAAAGAACCAAATATATTTCCCTGAACTTTCTTAAACAGCCAGGATTTCAATCTCCTGGCTGATTTGTTTAACGCGAAGGGTATAATATCTTCGTAACTACTCAGCCCTAGAGTGAAATGAGCCGGAAAAAAAGGTGTGCATGGGGGTGTACACCCCCATGCACACCTTTTTTTCCGTAATACCCAGGCTTTAGCCTGAGTAGTTACATATCTTCACTTACCAATCAGAGAATACTATGTCCCTTCCAAACATTCGTAGTCTTATCCTTGATATGGATGGTGTCCTATGGCGGGATACCCAGCCCATTGGGGAATTGCCTGCCATTTTTGATCGCATTTCTTCTCTTGGTTTGCGCGTTTTACTTGCCACGAACAATGCAACGAGAAGTGTATCCTCTTATTTAGAAAAACTGGCAGGGTTCAAAGTTCATCTCGAACCCTGGCAAATCATCACCTCCTCCGAAGCAACCGCACAATACTTAATTCACCAATTTCCTGAAGGAGGAAGTGTTTTTGTGGTAGGCGAAACGGGTTTGGTTGAGACTCTCCGGGAAAGAGGTTTCACCCACGATCCGACAAATGGTAGCGTTCTGGCTGTCGTCGCTGGGATGGACCGCCAATTAACCTACGAAAAACTGGCAAAAGCCACCCTGTTAATCCGCGATGGTATCCCGTTCGTGGGAACCAATCCCGACCGTAGTTTTCCCACACCGGCGGGATTGATTCCTGGGGCCGGAGCCATCCTCGCGGCGCTGGAAGCTGCCACCGATATCCCCCCAACCATCATTGGGAAACCCGGTTCGATCATGTACCAACAAGCGCTCGAACGACTGGACACACTTCCTGAAGAAACCCTCGTAGTTGGCGACCGGCTCGAAACAGATATTCTGGGAGGCCAAAACGTCCACTGCAAAACGGCCCTTGTCCTATCTGGTGTGACCAACCTTAAACAGGGCCAGGCCTGGACCCTCGCACCTGACTTGATTGCTAAAAACCTGGCGGCTGTACTGGATGCGCTAAAATGACGAAACCATTGATTCTCGATCTGGATTTTCCGCAATTAGAAAAGGACCTCACCCAGTGGGGGGAACCCTCCTACCGTGCTCGACAAATCTGGCAGGGATTGTATCGAAATCTTTGGAACAGTTTTGACGAGTTTAGCAACCTTCCTAAATCTCTCCGAGACAGACTATCCGATCAATATTCTTTTTCCCATATTACCCCAGCGGCAACCCAGCACTCCGCGGATGCGCAAACCACGAAAACTCTTTTCCGCTTGCCAAGCAACGAAGCGATTGAAGCTGTCCTCATGCGTTACAACAAACGAAATACCCTCTGCATCTCCACACAGGCCGGGTGTGCAATGGGATGCGTCTTTTGTGCTACGGGACAGATGGGGTTCCGCGCCAACCTGACCAGCGGCGAAATCGTTGAGCAAGTGCTGTATTATGCCCGCCTCCTCCAGGAAACCGGCGAACGGCCTACCAACGTTGTCGTGATGGGGATGGGCGAACCCTTCCACAATTACGATGCCACCATGCAAGCGATTGATCGTCTTAATGATCACGACGGGTTTGACATGAGCACCCGACGCTTTACCATCTCGACAGTTGGCCTGATTCCGATGATATATCGCTTCGCGAAGGAAAAACGGCAGATAAATCTAGCCATTTCCCTTCACGCTGCTGGGGATGATCTACGCAGCTCGATGCTCCCGATCAACCGCAAATACCCGATCCGTGATTTACTTGAAGCGTGCCGGGAATATATCAAAACGACCGGGCGGCGCATCACGTTCGAGTGGGCGCTTATCCGTGACGTGAACGATACCCCGGAACAGGCCAAAATCCTGTCGGGCTTGCTCGCCGGAATGAACTGCCATGTAAATGTAATTCCGTTAAATCCAACCCTGGGCTACAATGGAAAAGCCACTACACACCGACGGGCAGAAGAATTCCGCCAACTCCTGGAAGAGAGCGGCACCCCGTGCACCATCCGTATGCCACGGGGAATTGACATCCAGGCTGGATGTGGACAATTAGCGGTTCAGAATGATAAGTAGTTCTTATGAAGCCCATCCTCATCCTTAATCCCTACTCCAATCGCTGGAAGACCAGGGAGCGCAAAGACGAAATTAAGTCTGCACTGATTTCAGCAGGATTGAAAGCGGAAATCGTCGAAACGAATGCCTCCGGCCACGCAATCCAACTCGCCGCGCAGGCCGCCGCAGACGGATTCACCCCCATCATTGGTGGCGGCGGAGACGGAACGCTTGGCGAAGTGATCAATGGAATCATGCAAACGGACCGGGAAAGTGAAAAACCCATTGGCCCATTTGGCATTCTCCCGGTGGGTTCGGCAAACGATCTAGGGGATCAACTGGGTATCCCCCGTGATATAACTCAAGCTATCGCCGTTATTGCAAAGGGAAAAACACGCAGGATTGATTTAGGCAAAGTCAATGACCAGTACTTTGTAAATAACGCGGGTTTAGGATTAGAACCCTACATAACAATCCTACAGTCCCGCATGAAACGGCTCAACGGCAACCCGCGCTACGTTGTCGCTGCCCTACAGGGGATCATGCACCACCCTACCTGGGAAATGCACCTGGAATGGGATGGCGGTACATATTCGGGGCCTATCTCCCTCATCTCCGTCGGAAACTGTGCCCGGACAGGAGGGGTTTTCTATACAGTTCCCCATGCCAGCCCAAGCGACGGAAAACTAACCTTCACTTATGCCTACATTCCCACTCGCCTCAAAACTCTGCTTGCAATGCCCATGACGATGAAACCCCATAAAGGCAATATTACCGAGCATCCAGCGGTTCATGAAGTGGATACACTTTGGCTCAAAGTGCGCGCCGAAACACCAACCCCTGCCCATGCCGATGGCGAAATATTCAACGAGGGAATTCAAGAAATCGAATTCCACATCCTGCCAGGCAAGCTGGAAGTCATCGTCCCTTGATGATTCGCCGCCTATTTCTGTTTCTTACCGCACTTTTATATCACCAATTCGCTTGGGCTTATGATTGGATCGCAGCCCTGGTTTCTGCCGGTCATTGGAAAAGTTGGACCCTGTCCATCCTGCCTGACTTGAAAGGCCCTCACATTCTGGAACTGGGGCACGGGCCTGGGCATTTGCAATCCGCCCTACGCCAAAAAGGAATCATTTCTATAGGGCTGGACAAAAGTCTACAAATGAGCAAACAGGCCTACCGTCGGCTGAACGGCCAGTGTCAATTCGTTCATGGAGATGCGTTGCATTTGCCTTTTGCGGATGAAACCTTCGACCAGGTCGTCGCCACGTTTCCAACAAATTACATTGTCAAAGAGCAGACTCTGGCCGAGGTATTTCGGGTCCTCCGCCCTGGTGGGGGATTGGTCGTGGTACCCGGCGCGCGGTTATCAGCCCCGAGCGGAGTGGCCGAACGGTTCGCGTCAGGAATATTCCGCCTGTTCCACTTATCCCCAGACTGGACTGAGCTGGCGGACAACTGGTTTGTAGTCCCAATTGAACAAGCCGGATTTGAAGTGCGGGTAGAGCGCCGTGTCATCGAATCTAGCGAAATTTTCATCATCCATGGAAAGAAGCCAAATGGAAATTCAAATCGGCGTTTCCAAAATTCGTAAGTATGCTACCTCTGAAAGTGGCGACACCCTGGAGTTTATTGAACGTCCAGGGGGTGGGATTTCCGTTGTCCTGGCAGATGGACAGCGTTCGGGGAAGAATGCCAAGCGCATCTCCAACAAGGTTGCTGGTAAAGTTGTTAGCTTACTCTCAGAAGGAATTCGAGACGGAGCAGCAGCGCGCGCGGTCTCGGATTTTCTCTATCATGAACGGGGGGGCAAAGTGATGTCCACGCTTAATATCATCTCAGCAGATTTCATCTCCAACACAATCGTGCTCACCCGTAACAATCCAGCCCCGATATTAATTGGGCGCGGCCAACAGGTGGAGGTAATGGATGAAGCCTGTATAGCGATTGGAACACGGCTGGGAACACGCCCAAGCATTGCCCAAATGCCCATCGAAGCGGGCTTAACGATCCTGGTTTTCACCGACGGTTTGAATCATGCCGGGGAGCGGTCGGGAAAACCGATTAACCTGACCACTTGTTTTCAATCCCTTCTTTCGGAAAACGGTCCTTCTGCACAAGAAATTGCAGATGGATTGTTAAAAACCGCATTGGCGTTAGAAAAAAATCGTCCTGGGGACGATATCAGCATCGTGGTATTTCAAGTCCTTGCCCAGGCAAAGGACTTGATACGCCGTGTGAGCCTGTCATTACCGCTGGATTCGTAATATGAACGAGAAAGACGAAGATGGGCTTGATCATATTGTCATTGGTCTGGTTGGGCCATGCACTTCAGGAAAATCCCTCCTCCGTGAAAATTTAGAGAAACTTGGGTTTACGACCAGGCACATCGCCCAAGAACATTCATTTGTCCAGGATATGTGGAAAAAAATTACCCATCCCGATGTGTTGGTTTTTCTAGATGTTTCCTACCCAATTACACGCATAAGAAGAAAATGGGACTTCCAGGAAGCGGATTATCAAGAACAACTCCGCCGCTTAGCCCACGCTCGCAAAAACGCAGATATTTATGTGAACACGGACGAGCTAAGTCCCGATGAAGTGCTGGCGCAAGTACTGGAACATTTACAAGGGTGAAGGCTTAAAACAACGGGGAAATTCTTCGTAGAAGCCCCTGAGTAAAAGTCGGGAGATAGAGCATCAAAAACGCCCCCAAAATCAGAAATGGCCCGTAAGGCATGGCTACCATAAACGACCGGTATTTGCGATTGAGTACCTTACCAATCATCAACACCAACCCGATGGCACCCGCACTTAAAACCGACAAAAACAACGCAATGACGACGTTCGGCCACCCCAAAATCAGTCCTAACACCCCAGTCAAATTTACATCCCCAAATCCTAAAGCCACCTCATCAATTTTTCGGCCCTGCACCCGCGCTATGAACTTCGTAAATAAATATCCCAAATAATACAAGACGAACATCAAGCCAAAACCCACCAATCCGCCGATTAGTGTATTTGAAAGCCCATTTAGATAAAGCCCAAGCCCAAACCCAAACACAGCGCCGAAAACACTCGTTGGATGAAGGATGAGTTTGTACTCATAATCAATCACCACGATAACGCCAAAATAGACCAGCAGCAGTCCACCCAAGAAAATGCCCAATTGCTGTTGGGCTTCAGGGGTGTTCCCCAGCCAAAGTGCAGCCAGAATTCCAACAATTTCGACCACCCAGGTCCGTGCTGTCCGGTTTTGACCACAATGTGGACACCGGCGCGGCCAGAATAAATAATTGGGGAGCGATTGCGCTTGTCCACAGTTGAGACAAATAGGATAGGCCAGTTTCCTGCGAACGGGCAAAATATCCGCCAGATAATTAACCAATAATCCGGCAAGGAATCCGATAAGGGCAAAGAGAAAGTTATTAAACATTAGGCATGTAAGGGGATTTTAGCTGGTAGGGCTACGTTTTGAGTTCTTAATGTGGTACAAAATGGCACGGTGGATTGATTATACTCTTTTGCGAGAAATCCATTCCGCAAATACTACGGTTCATTGGGAATCGGCGAGGAGGTCTCCAGATATTGGGGTGTGAGTGGGGTGTATACCCCACTCACACCCCAATATCTGGCATTAACCACATCAATTCCCAAAGGGCCATCTTAACTTTGCTTTTTAGGAGAGTTTCTCATGGATAAATTTATTATCGAGGGGGGGCATCCATTGAAAGGGGAAGTAACACCTTCGGGGAATAAAAATGCCGCCCTGCCCATCCTAGCTGCTTGTTTGCTCAC